>NZ_JABWRG010000022.1:0-53455 GCF_014268825.1 Pseudomonas sp. SWRI51
GCGGCACAAGGCCGCTCCTACACTGACCGCGTAGACGGCATCGATATGGGGATGGGCGAGCTCTGTGGGAGCTGGCGCCAGCCTGCGATGAGGCCGGTGCGGGGTGGCACATAACCGATGCAAGCCCACTCCCACAAACACCGCAGCAGCGCCCCCACACGGCATTTCACATTGCTCACATTGCTCCACCCTTGGAACCGGCATGAATCTACAGCAGCGAAACAACGTGCAGGTATCGGGTACCGGCAGTGCAACCTTGATCTTTTCCCACGGTTTTGGCTGCGACCAGTCGATGTGGAGCTACCTGCTGCCGCATTTTCGCCAGCATTTTCGCGTTGTCGCCTATGACCTGGTCGGCTCCGGCCGCTCCGAACTCAGCGCCTACGACCGCATCAAGTACGCAGCGCTGGACGGCTACGCGCGGGACCTCAACGAACTCATCGACGCCTTTGCCGTGGGCCCGGTGATCGTGGTGGGGCACTCGGTCAGCGCCATGATCGGCGCCCTCGCCGACCGCCAGCAGCCTGGGCGCATCGCCGCCCATGTGATGGTCGGGCCCTCGCCGTGCTACATCGACTCCGACGGCTACGTCGGCGGTTTCACCCAGGCCGACATCCACTCGCTGCTGGAGACCTTGGACAGCAACTACCTTGGCTGGTCCAGCACCATGGCCCCGGTGATCATGGGCGCCCCTGGGCAGCCGGCGCTCAGCGACGAGCTGGCTAACAGCTTTTGCCGGACCGACCCGGAAATCGCCCGCCAGTTTGCCCGCGTGACCTTCCTATCGGACAACCGCCAGGATATCGCCGGCCTTGAAACTCCGGTGCTGATCTTGCAATCGACCGAAGACATGATCGCCCCGGTTGCCGTCGGCCACTACCTGCACGGGGTGTTGCCAAACAGCCAACTGTGCATGATCGACAATATTGGCCATTGCCCGCACATGAGCGCACCGACCGCGTGTTCAGAGGCCATGGACGGGTTCCTGGCGCAATGGGCGCATGCCCATGGATAGCCACCTGCCAAGTGCCGACGCCCTGTTCGAACGGGCCCCCTGCGGCCTGGTGGTGACCACAGAAGATGGCACCATGCTGCGCAGCAACGACACCTTCAACAATTGGCTCGGCGTTGAGCGCGCAACGCTGCTGGGGCGCAGGTTCCAGGAATTGCTGACCATGGGCGGGCGCATTTTCCATCAGACCCACTGGGCGCCGCTGATGAAGATGCAGGGCTCGGTGGCTGAGGTGAAGCTCGACCTGATGCACCGTGACGGCCAGATCATCACCATGCTGCTCAACGGCGTGCGCCGCGACGATGAGCACGGGGTGTATTACGAACTGGCGCTGTTCGGCACCCAGGAACGCGACCGCTACGAGCGCGAACTGCTCAACGCGCGCCGCCGCGCCGAAGAGCTGCTTTCGCAGAAGACCCTGGCCGAAGGCGCGCTGCAGCAGGCCCAGCAAGAGCTGGCCGCCGCCTACCAGAGCGCCGAGCGCCGCGCCGTGTTTGCCGAGCAGATGGTGGCCATTGCCAGCCATGACCTGAAGAACCCACTGACCGCCATCCGCATGGCCACACAGCTTTTGGAGCGTTCGGAACACCGCGAGCGGGACCGACGCCTGCTGGAGAGCATTGCCAGTTCCTCGCAACGTGCCCAGAGGATGATCGCCGACCTGCTCGACTTCGCTTCGGCCCGAATCGGCCAAGGCATCAGCATTCGCCGCGAACGGGTCGACTTGCAAGCAACCGTCGAGCAGGGCCTGGGCGAGCTGCGCGTGGCCTTTGCCCATGCCTCGATCCGCCATCTGGCTCGCGGGCAAGGCCAGGTCAATCTGGACCCGGACCGCTTGCAGCAGATGGTCGGCAACCTGGTGGCCAACGGCGTGAGCTACGGCGACCTGAACTACCCGATCACCCTGACCACCGACCTGCGTGCTGACGCGGCGCTGATCACCGTGCACAACCACGGCCTAAGCATCCCCCAGGACCTGCTGCCAAGCCTGTTCGAACCCATGACCCGCGCCAGCGACCGCGCTGACACTGTGCGTTCGGTTGGGCTGGGGCTGTTTATCGTCAGGGAGCTCAGCGAGGCCCACGGCGGTGAGGTCAGCGTGCGTTCCTGTGCGGTGTATGGCACGACCTTCAGCATCCGGCTGCCGTTGTAGAGCGGCTCAAACAGCGCGATGCCAAGGCGCCTCAGCGCGCCCGCGCCAACGCCTGCTGCAGGTCCCTTCGCAACGACCCCACCTCCTCCAACCCCACATGCAGGCGCAGCAACGGGCCGTGCAGCGGCGCAGCGAACTGCAGATCACCTGGCTCTGCGAGCATTACCAGGCTTTCGAAGCCGCCCCACGAGGCGCCAATGCCGAACAAGCGCAAACCATCAGCGAAGGCTTCAGCGCAGCCGGGGCGGTTGCTTGCCAGCTCGAAACTCAGCAGCCCGTTGCTGCCCTTGAAGTCGCGTTGCCACAGCACGTGCCCCGGGTGACCAGGCAAGGCCGGGTGATAAACCCGCGCGACCTGCTCATGGCCCTGCAACCAACTGGCGATTTCCAGTGCCTGGCGCTCATGCACCGCCATGCGGCTGGCCAGGCTGCGCGCACCGCGCAGCACCAGCCAGGCATCATCCGGGCTGACCGTGCAACCACACGTGTCGCTGCTGCGCGATAAGGCAGCAAATGCGTCTGCGGTAGTACACACACTCCCCATCATCACATCGCTATGACCCGCCAGATACTTGGTCAGCGCCATCACCGAAATATCTGCGCCCAAGGCCAGCGGCTGGTACAGGTAGCCCGAACCCCAGGTGTTGTCTACGGCAAGCAGAATGCCGCGGGGTTTGCACAAGGCCGCCATGGCTGGCAAGTCATTGAGCTCGTACAGCAACGAACTGGGGCTCTCGCTGTAAACCATGCGGGTGTTGGCGCGCAATGCGGCCTCCAGGCCTTGGCCGTCTGCTGCGAAATACTCCACCTGCACGCCGAACGGCTGCAGCAGCTCGCGGGCCAGGCGTCGCACCGGGCCATACACGCCATCGCTGATCAGCAAGTGGTCGCCGGGGCGCAGGTAGGCGAGGAACGTCTGGGTGATTGCCTGAAGCCCGGTTGCAAACAGCTTGGTGCGGTGGCCGCCCTCAAGCTCACTGACCAGGTCCTCCAATGCAAAGGCGGTGGGGTTGCCTCGGGCGCCGTAACTGAGCACCCGCTCCTGGTCACGCCGGCCACGTGCCGCACGCAGGTCGGCGACGCTGTCGAACAACACCGTGCTCATGCGGCTGACTGGAACGTTTACCGGGTGCGCCCCCTGCCCCGGTTCGCCACGCCCGCCATGCACCAGGCGGGTAGCGACAGGGTCGCCTTCGGTCAAAGGGCTGAAGCTGGCCGTCTCGGCGGCGTTCATCTGCGCGATCAACCCGGTTTCCCACGCCAGATAGCGGCGAGCGGCGTCCTTGTTACCGGCATGGCGGTCGTGCACGAAAAACAGGAAGTCGATGCGGGCGGCGTCCGGGAGTGAGTCATCGCCTTCGACGGACGGCCAGTCGGCCAGCAGCGACCGAGGGAACAGCCGCGCTGACTGGCGCTGGGCGTCAGGCAGCTCGCTAATGGCCAGCTCAGCCACGCGCGGGTCATCGGCGATCAGTACCAGGCGTCGTGTTTCTGCAATGACCTGCGCCGCCAAATGGGGGCGGATGGCCCACTGCGCGCCCTGCAAGTGGCTTTTGCGGAACGCCGTGCTCGGGCGCAGATCCAGCAGCAACGCACCGTCCAATTCGCCGGCGCTGGCCTCGGCCAACGTTACCGCAAGCGCCGGTGCCACCGGTAACGCCAGCCCGCTGGCCAGCCCCTCTTGCAGCACATACGCCTCGTGGCCCATCTGCCGCAACCAACTGGCCACTACCGGTGCTCGCACGCCATCGTCATCAAAAAGCACCACCTGCGCCTTGCGCACACCCAGGTACAGGTCAGTGCCCTGGATCAACTGCCCGCCAGGGCAATGCTGGGCGCCCGGCAGGCTGCCGGCTGCGAATTCCTCAGGGGTACGCACATCGCACAGAAACAGCGTACGCTGCGCGTGCTGCTGCCACTGGCGCACTTGCGCAGCCGTCACCCATTGCACACCGGCTTTGCGCGCCAAAGCATCGGCCCGCGCCTGCTGTCGCGCCAGCGCCGCACCGCTGTGCGCGGGGTAAGCGCGAGCGCTGCCGTGTTCCAGCGGCAGGTCCACCAAATACCAGCCCTGGGTGCCGTTTTCCAGGGCATACACGGGGTTGTCGATACCCAGGTTGAGCAACGTCTGCGCACCAATGATGCTGCGTGTTCGCCCGGCGCAGTTGATCACCACTGGCGTGTGCGGGTCGCTGACCAGGTCCTCCAGCCGATAAGCGAGTTCACCGTTTGGGCAGCACGTGGCACCTGGGATGTTCATCTTGGCGAACTCCTCCAGCGGCCGGCCGTCAAGCAGCACCAGCGGCTTGCCTTGGCGCTGCCATTCGGCCAGTTCCTGCGCACTGATGCGCGGCGTATGGCAGGCATGCTCGATCAGCTCGCCAAAGGCCTTCGATGGCAGGTGCACCCCTGCAAACAGTTCGAACCCCGCCGCCTGCCAGCCCTCGCTGCCCCCCTCGAGCCTGTGCACGGCGCTGTAGCCCAGCGCCTGCAGACGCTCGGCGCCGCGCCGGGCAAGCTCGCCGCCGTCAGCGTCGTAGATCACCACCCGCACCGCAGGGTTCGGCGCCAGGCGCGGTGCTTCGATTTCCAGCCGGCTGTACGGCAGGTTGACGGCATAGAACAGGTGAGCTTCGCCGTACTGGCCATGCTCGCGCAGGTCGAACAGGGCGATTTCCTGGCCGTCGAATAGCCAGGTGTGCAGCAGCGCGGGGGTGATGCTGGGGGTCATGGGACGCAGTCCGTGGTCGTTGGGGGGTGGGGTTCAAGTTGGGAGACTGTTGTGGCTGGGCCGGCCTCTTCGCGGGGCAAGCCCGCTCCTACAGGGACAGCGCAAGGCGCAGACTTCACGCCATCCTGTGGGAACGGGCTAGCCCCGCGATGCTTCACAGCCCGTATGCAGCAATCGAAGGCGCCATCTGCGACTTGTTGTAGTTCACCACGCTGCCGTCGTCCTTGACCCCGTAGCGGTTTTCCAGCGACTCCAGCGGCCGCCCGTACAGGTGAAAGTGCAAGGTCGGGCTGTCGCCTTCCACGCGGATGCCATGCAGGTCTTCACCGAGAAACGCCACCGGCGTACCCGGCTGCACCACCACCTCGCGCTCCAGCACAAGGTTTGCCCGGGCCGGGTCCCGGCCATCGTCTTCGCGGCGGTACACGCGGTTCAGTTCCTGGCCCTCCACGGCCACGATAATCGCCCAGGTTTCATGGTTATGCGGCAGGGTCGCCTTGCCGGGCAGCAGCGAGTTGACATACAGCGTTGGCGACTCGCCGTCGTCGTTCAACCGGTAGCGGAACTGCGTTTCGCCGGTCGCGGCATCCGGCGCCGGGAAGCGTTCGAAGTTGAACAGCTCGCGGTGCTCGGCAAGCCCCTCGAGCAGGCTGACAATCTGCTGCAAGGCCGCGCGGTCGACGCCACGCTCATGGATGGCGCGCACCTGCGCCAGAAACGGCTGAATCACGGATTCACGGGACATAGCTGGGGTTCTCTGGTTATGGGTCATACGCTGAGGCTGTAGCGCCCCAGGTTGCGGTACACATCGGGCGCCGGGCGGCTTGGGCGTTGGCCGCCCTGCCCCAGCGCATGCTGCAGGAAGGTGCGGGTGCGCTCGTGGACCGGGTCGCCAAATATCTGTGCAGCGCTGCCGTGCTCGACGATGCGGCCATGCTCGGTGAAATACACCTGGTCGCTGATCTCCTCGGCAAAGCGCATCTCATGGGTGACCAGCACGCAGGTCATGCCCTCTTCGGTGAGCTCGCGGATCACCGCCAGCACCTCGCCAACCATCTCCGGGTCCAGCGCCGAGGTGACCTCGTCGAACAGGATCAGCTCTGGCCGCATCGCCAACGCCCGGGCAATTGCCACGCGCTGCTGCTGCCCGCCCGACAGCTCACCGGGAAAGGCCGCCGCCTTGTGGCCCAGCCGCACTTTGTCGAGCAACGCCAAGGCCTGCTCACGGGCCTCGTTGCGGTTGCGGCCAAGCACCTTGGTCGGGGCGATCAGCAGGTTTTCGAGCACGCTCAGGTGCGGGAACAGGTTGTACTGCTGGAACACAAAGCCAACCTGCTTGCGCAATGCGATCAGCTCGGCCTCACCGCGCAATTGATCGACCTGGGTCTGGCCAATGCGGATGCTGCCAAGCTGGGGCCGCAACAAGCCGGTCAGGCAACGCAGAATGGTCGACTTGCCCGAGCCCGACGGGCCGATGATCGATACCGCCTGGCCTTTATGCACGTCAAGGTCGATGCCGCGCAGCACTGGGTTGTCAGCAAATGCCAGGTGCACGTCACGCAGCTGGATCAAAGGTTCAGAAGGCATAGCGGCGCTCCAGGCGTTGGGTCAGGCGGGCGATCGGGTAGCAATAGGCAAAGAACAACGCCAGCACGCTGAAGTACACCAGCACCGTGAAACCGCTGCGGTTGACGGTGTTGGCGGCAATCTGTGCGCTGTCGATCAGGTCGTGTACACCCACCAGCGAGGCCAGCGCCGTGCCCATGGTCACCACCGCGTACAGGTTCATCCAAGGCGGCAGCATGCGCCGCAGGCATTGCGGCAAAATGATCGAGCGCAAGATCTGCCCACGGCTGAAGGCCAGCGAACGCGCAGCCTCCCACTGTGTGGCCGGGATCGAGGCCACCGCACCGCGAAAAATCTCTGCCACGTTGGCGCTGGCTGGCAATGCCAGGCCCACGGTGACCTTGAGCCAATCAGGGAAGGCCACCCAGGTGCTGCCGACCTGGATATCGAACGGGAATACGTAAGACGTGAAATAGATCAGCACCAGCCAAGGCGCATTGCGAAACACTTGCACCCACAGCCGTGCCAGCGCCCGCACTGGCGCCAATGGCGAGAGCAACAGCAGGCCCACCAGCAGCCCCAGCAGCGTGCCCAGGCCGATGGCGCCGACGCTCATCTGGATATTCTGCAGCAGGCCCATGCCCAGCGTCGGTGCCCAGTGCCACAAGGTGGCAAGGTGTTCAGTTGCCATAGCCAGGCATCCTCAGGCGCGCTTCCACAGCGCGGCCGGCACAGTTGACGGCAAAACTCAGCAGCCCGTAGAAGGCCAGAATGAGGATCATCAGCTCGATGACGTTATCGCCCTGGGTCCAGATCATGATCGAGGCGTAGGTGATGTCGTTGACGGCGATGGCCGAGGCCACGGCGGTCATTTTCACCAGGTCGATCAGGTTGTTGACCAGCGCCGGCAAGGCAAAACGCACCGCCAGCGGCAACTGCACCTGGAACAACTGCTGGCGGCGGCTGAAGGCCAGTGAGCTGGCGGCTTCCAGGGTTACCGCAGGCACTGCCTCGATACCTGCACGCAGCGCTTCGGCATGGAACGCGCCCTTGTGCAGCGAAATCACCAGCACCACCCAGGCGAAAGGTGTCATCGGGTTGGCGTTGCCCAGGCTCTGGTTGATCAGCATGTTAAGCATCAGAAACGCGCAGTACAGCTGCACCAAAGTTGGCGTATTGCGCGTGACTTCGATAAACGCCCGCGCCGGCCACTGCAACCAGCGCCGCGCCGAGGTCACGGCCGCCGCCAGCAGCACGCCCACCAGCAGGCTGCCGACAATGCTCCACAGGCACAGCCACAGCGTGGTCAGCGCGCCGTCCTGCAGCTTGCCGCTGGCATGGCTTTCGAGCAGAAAGCTGTAGTTCAGTCCGAGCCGGGCCAACTGCCCGACCAGAACGTGCAAAAGCTCGCTCATCAGGCGCCTTCGCCCTGCAGTTTGGCGCGCAGTTCAACCAGCGCAGGCGATGCTGGGGTGATGTGGTTGGCCTGCTCACGCTCGATCAGCCAGCCGCTGCGGTGCCATTGCTTGACGAACGGGTCCAGGCGTTGCTGGGTGTCGGTTTCGCCCAGACGGGTCCAGATAACTGATGGCGCCGGGTTCAGCTCAGGGGCCAGGGCGCGGTAACCGCTCCACTCGCCGCCCTTTGCCAGCAGCGGGTTGATCAGTGTGGCATCGTGCACGGCAGCTACGCAGTTGTTGCCGCGCAGGGCCAACAGCGATTCGGCCGAGGTCTTGAAGGCTTTCAGGTCAGCGCCCAGGTCGAGCAACGCCTGGGTGTAGCTGCTGCCCTGGGAGGTGCACACCGGCTGGCCTTTGAGGTCGGCCCAGGTTTTTACCGGGCTGCCCTTGGCCAGCGCGGCGGTGCCGCCGACGCGGTAGAACGGCGTCGGCACGTGGCCTAGCAGCTTGTCGCGCTCTGGCGTCCATTCCATGTTGGCGATCAGCAGGTCGACCTTGCCCTGCTGCAAAAACTGCACGCGGTTGGCAGGCTGCACGGCAACCAGGTCTACTGGCACGCCGAGCTGGCGGGCCAGATCGCGCGCCAAGTCAACACTGAAGCCCACCGGCTCACGGGTGGCCGGGTCGATAGCGCCGAACGGCCCGCCCGACAGCACCACGCCCACCGACAATTTGTGACGCTGCTGGATCTTGTCCAGGGTGGCATCGGCCTGGGCCAGGCCGCTGGCGGCCAAGGTGGAGCTGGCGAGCAGCGTGGCGAACAACCCGCGACGGGCGACGGTGGACAGCGACATGGTGGGGTTCCTCATCCCGGCAGCCGGAACATCCGGCCAATGAGGGCGCATGCTAGGAAGTTGCCGGGGCAAGGGGAAATTCAAATAACGACTATCGTTATAACTGTCAGGTTATAGCCATTAAAAAATCCGGTTATAAGCCGGTAAATAAAGGCTTCCACTATTGATCCATTCCACAAGCGCCGACAAACACATAACAAATCTTTATGCTTTAGCGCTACCCCGTGATGTAAAACGTGGGAGCGGGCTTGCCCCGCGATAGCGAGCCAAAATAACCACAGGCCCCACCCAATGACCGAACCCGCCCTGGACCTTGAACTGCTACGCACCTTTGTCGCCATCGCCGACCACCCAAGCTTTGCCGAAGCCGGCCGCCACCTGGCGCGCACCCAGGCCTCGGTGAGCCAGCACATGCAGCGCCTGGAACAACAGGTGGGCGTAACGCTGTTGCGCAAGCAAGGCCGCCACAAGTCGCTGACCGATGCTGGCCGGCAACTGCTGCGCCATGCCCGGCAAATGCTCGCGCTCAACGACGAAGCCCTGGCTGGCCTGCGCCAGGACGGGCCAAGCGGCGTATTGCGGATCGGCTCACCGCACGATATCGCCGACACCATCCTGCCGCCTTTGCTCAGCCATATCGCCCGCTCGGCGCCCAGGTTGCGCCTGGAAATCGACGTCGGTCGCAGCCCCTTTCTGATGGACGACCTGCAACGCGGCAAGATCGACATGGTGATATCGACCCGCACCGCGCCTGGGCTTGAGGGTTTTGCCTTGCGCACCTCGCCGGTGTGGTGGGTTTGCGCAGCGCAGTACCAGCACCTCCCCGGCGAGCCTCTGCCACTGGTGCTGGTGGACGAGCCCAGCCTGTATCGCAAGCTTGCGCTGGAGGCGCTGGAACAGGCCGGCATCGCCTGGCGCCAGGCCTATCGGGCATCCAACCTGATTGGCGTCAAGGCGGCGGTTCGCGCAGGCTTGGGCGTCACGGCACGCAGCCAGGAAATGGTCGGGCCGGACATGCGCGTGCTGGGGCAAAGCGATGGGCTGCCGCCGCTGCCGGACGTTACCTATTACCTTTGGGTACGGGCCAACACGGTCAACCCGCTGGTCCGCCAGGCCTACGCGATGCTGCGCAGCAATGCCAGCGCTTAGCTGCGGTTGCAATCGCCGTTGAACCGCTGCATGGTCAACGCCACGCTCGCCACTGACCCGAGGCACTGATGAAGATCATCGCCGGCCAGCCCACCGACGAACTGGAGCTACCCTTCACCCCGCCACTGGACTGGGCGCGCATGCTGCGCTTTTTCACCGGCCGCGCCACCGGCGGCGTGGAGACCGTGCAGGGCGAGGTCTACTACCGCACCCTCAGGCTTGCCAGCGGCGATGGCCTGCTCAGCGTGCACCGAGACCCTGCCCGCGACTGCCTGATCGTACGCGTCGACGGCGAAGCCAGCCGCGCCTTGGCCGAGCTGCAGCCACGCCTGGCGCGGCTGTTCGACCTGCACACCCAGCCGCAGGCGGTGCGCCAGGGCCTGGCCCAGGACCCTTGGCTGGCCGGGCTGGTGGACGCAGCGCCCGGCTTGCGCGTGCCAGGTGCCTGGTCAGGCTTTGAGCTGGTGGTGCGCACCATCATCGGCCAACAGGTCAGCGTCAAGGCCGCGACCACCATCACCGGCCGCCTGGTCGAACGCACCGGCATACCGGCCAACGCCCCCGCCCACCTGGGCATCCCCTGGCACTTCCCCACCCCGCAGGCGGTCGCTGAAGCCAATCTGGACCGTATCGGCATGCCGACGCGGCGTGTCGCTGCACTGCAGAATTTTGCCAGTGTGGTTGCCCAGGGCGAATTACTGATCGACAGCGAGCAACCCGACACGCAAACCCTGCGCCGCCAACTGCTCGGCCTGCCCGGCATCGGCCCGTGGACCGTGGAATATGTGGCGATGCGCGCCTGGCGCGACACAGACGCATGGCCAGGCACCGACCTGGTGCTGATGCAGGCCATCAGCAGACGCCTGCCCGCGCTTGCAAGCAAGGCCAGCCAGGCCCGGCATGCCGAAAGCTGGCGGCCTTGGCGGGCTTATGTGGCGATGCACCTGTGGAACGAAATTGCAGATCAGCTGGGTGCTGCGCGTGGGGGATGAAGCGCGCAATTGCGCGCTACAGTGGCAGCAAAACAGACATGGCTCGATCCCTCGGACCTGAGATGTGGAACGTGCGCAGAATACGTCACACTGTGGCACTCTCCCAAGCGCACAGACACTCGAAACGGAGCCCTGCACATGGAAGTACGTTGCACCTCGCTGGACGAAGTCCGGCAACACATCGATGAAATCGACCGTTCGATCGTCGCCCTACTCGCAAGACGCGGCAATCTGGTCAACCAGGCTGCGGCCTTCAAGCAGACCACCGATGACGTGCGGGCGCCGGCTCGGGTTGAGCAGGTGATCGGCAAAGTTCGCGCAATGGCCGTGGAATCCGGGGCCAGTTCAGACGTGGTTGAAAAAGTGTATCGGGCGATGATCGCTGCGTTCATCGCGCAGGAATTGCAGATCCACGCAGGCAAAGACGCACCCGCTCGTCTCCCCGGATCCGCGCAGCTTTAAGACTACTAACGGCATGACTTCTGAGATGCCCCATGACCGATGCGCAACGCAGCCCTTGGGCGGTATTTGTGATTTTCCTGCGCCTGGGGCTGACCTGCTTCGGCGGTCCCGTTGCACACCTGGGCTATTTTCGCGACGAGTTCGTGGTCAGGCGCAAGTGGCTGAGTGAGCGCAGCTACGCCGACCTGGTTGCCCTTTGCCAGTTCTTGCCGGGCCCGGCCAGCAGTCAGGTGGGCATGGCGATCGGTCAGTCCAGGGCCGGCTACGCCGGTGCGCTGGCTGCCTGGCTGGGCTTTACCCTGCCCTCGGCGTTGGCGCTGATCCTGTTCGCGCTGGGGCTGACAAACTTTCGCAACGCCATGCCCACGGGCGTGCTGCACGGCCTCAAGGTGGTAACCGTCGCGGTCGTCGCCCAGGCGGTCTGGGGCATGGCGCGAACGCTGTGCCCCGACGGGCCGCGGATCACCTTGATGGTGCTGGCGGCCTGCCTGGTATTACTGGTTCCTTGCGCTATGGGTCAACTGGGAGCCATGGCCAGCGCTGCGCTTATCGGTCTGTGGCTGTTCAAACCGCAGCCAGGCGATGCCCCTGAGCCACTGTCTTTCACCATCAGCCGACGTGCAGGCATCGTCTGGCTGGCACTGTTCGCAGGCCTGCTGGTCGGCCTACCGCTGCTGGCGCAAGCATTCCCCAGCCAGCTCGTAGCGCTGGTCGACGCGTTCTACCGCGCCGGCTCCCTGGTATTTGGTGGCGGGCATGTCGTGCTGGCGCTGTTGCAAACTGAAATAGTGGCTTCAGGCTGGGTCGACAGCGATCCATTCCTGGCAGGTTATGGCGCAGCGCAGGCGGTCCCTGGGCCGCTGTTCACTTTTTCAGCTTTTCTCGGAGCCTCGATGAACCAGGCACCGAGCGGCTGGTTGGGTGGCGTCATTAGCCTGCTGGCTATTTTTGCGCCCTCGTTTTTGCTGGTGATGGGGGCTTTGCCGTTCTGGGAGCTGCTGCGCCGCAGCGCGCGCGCGCAAGCGGCGCTAGTCGGGGTCAACGCGGCGGTGGTTGGGCTGTTGCTGGCGGCTCTTTACCGGCCGGTGTGGACCACTGCGATTCACACACCGCAAGACATTGCCTTGGCGCTACTGGCCTTGGTTGCCTTGATGTTCTGGAGGCTGCCACCCTGGCTGGTGGTGCTGTGCGGCGGCCTGCTGGGCGGGCTGTTGATGAGCGGTAGCTAAAGCCCGATCCAGCACCTAGTTGTACGACGTCATTTGACGCGACTTGCAAAAATCCTGATGATTGCTCGCGCACCCGGCTGGCTAGCCGCGCGCCTCAGCCGGAGCGTCCCTATAAGAACAATCAGGATTTCCCAATGCCCTCTCGCCCGTCACCGTCCCCAGACCGCCGTCACTTCCTGAAGCAATCGTTGACCCTGGCAGCCGTTGCTGCTGGCGCTGCCAGCCTGCCGCGTATCGCCCTTGCAGGCGAGCCCATCAGCCAGCGCTACCCCGATCCGATGATCGAGGTGATAGACGACAGCTTCACCCAGTACCGCATCTTCAACGCCGGCGTCGAGCGCCTGGCCACCGGCATGTACTGGGCCGAGGGCCCATTGTGGGTGGGCGACGGACGTTACCTGCTGTTCAGTGACGTACCCAACAACCGCATCATGCGTTGGGACGAAATCAGCGAAAGCCTGGGCGTCTACCGGCACAACTCCAACTATTCCAATGGCCTGGCCCGCGACCTGCAGGGCCGCCTGATCGTCTGCGAAGGCTCCACCACCAGCAGCGAAGGGCGCCGCGTCACCCGCACCGAGCACGATGGTAGCATTACGGTGCTGGCCGACCATTTCGAAGGCAAACGCTTCAACTCGCCCAACGACGTGGTAGTCAAGAGCGATGGTTCGGTGTGGTTTACCGACCCGCCGTTCCAGATGGGCAACAACTATGAGGGCCACAAGCTCAAGCCAGAGCTGCCGGACGCTGTGTACCGGATTGACGGCCAGAGCCTCAAGGTAACGCAGGTCATCAAGGACTTCTCCGGGCCGAACGGCCTGTGTTTCTCGCCTGACGAAAAAACCTTGTATGTGATCGAGGCACGCGCCAAGCCCAATCGGCTGGTGTGGGCTTATACGGTCAATGCCGACGGCACGCTGGGCGAGCGCCGCAAGCACATCGAGGGCACAGGTTTCGGCGCGCTGGACGGCATGAAGTGCGATGAAGACGGCAACCTGTGGTGCGGCTGGGGCAGCCCGGGCGTTAAAGAAGCCAACCCGGAGCTGCTCGATGGGGTACGGGTATTCAACCCGCAAGGGGTCGCTATCGGCCATATCCACTTGCCGGAGCGCTGCGCGAACCTGTGCTTCGGCGGTGCTGCTGGCAACCGCCTGTTCATGGCCAGTTCCCGCTCGATCTATGCGCTGTACGTCAATACGCGCGGCGCAAGGCTGCCGAGCACTCAGGCCAGCTGAATGAACACTGCATAGCCGCCCAACAGCACCCAGAAACCAAGGAAGATCCACGGCGTGCGCAGCGAGAACATCAGCGACTTGCGGTGCCCGTCGCGGGAGGTTTCGGCTTCGCTGAACAACGGCGATTCATCATACGCAAGCCCCATCAGCGGCTCGCTGAGCAGCAGGTTGCTTTGCTTGACCTGCCAGTGATCGATGATGCGGTAGGCCGCGCGGATGCCTGGCCAGGCGTTGAGCGAGCTGAGCACGCCGAGCGCTGCCAGGAACGCTGGAACCATCAGGGTGAACATCTCGCCCCAGCTTTCGTTGAGGTTGCCCATGGCCGACACAAAGGCGATGACCAGGAAGGACTGCGCGGCAAGGTAGGCGTCAGTGCGGTTGGCCAGGATGCTGGTTTCGTATTGGATCTCGCGCCGATAGAAGTCCAGCCGCTCCTTGGGCGAGCCAAACATCCGGGCATTGTGTTCGTTGACCTCCTCTTCGGGGGTGGTCGGGGTGATGATCCGCGGCACGCGCAGCCTCCAATAACAGGGTGACCTGAAGTAGAAGCATGGGCAGGGGCAAAGATTCAGTGCAATCGGCTGACTGGTTAACCGCCCCACCCTCTCGTTATCGTGCGGAACACGGCTTACGTGGCGAGCGGGCTCGCCACGAACAGCACGTTTGCCACAACGGGCACAGAGCAGGCCAACCCTACTTCTGCCAAGCCCGGTCCGGATCCTTCGGCTTGCGCTCGCCGTGCCCCCGCGCAGCTTTCTGCGCGGTGGAATCATGGCCCGTACCGGTAGAGCCGTCCGGGCGCCGGGCGTCGTTGTCTCGCTCCTGCTCACCTTGTGTGTCTGTTTTTTGGCCAAGCTTGCTCATGGTGCCCTCCTAACCTTTGCTGTGTTCTGGCGACGTGGGCCCGGTGCCGCGCTTGATGCCGCGTGGCCCTGCGATGCCCCAGATACCCAGGCCGACCACAGGCAACGCAACCAGCACCAACGCCCACATGATCTTGGTAGCGTCGGACTTGTCACTGCGAAACACGCTGACAATTGCCCACAAGTCGACCAACAAAATGATCACCACCAGGGCGATCCAGAAATACGTCACGGGTTCATTCATGATCGGTGCTCCTGTTTGGGGTTTTGCCTCGGTCATTAGAGGAAGCCACCGGCCTGCACAAAGTTCAGGGCAACTGCCCATAGGTCGCCTACCGCCGCTCCATCTGCACTGAACCATTGCCCCGAATCCCACGTCCATCGCAAAACAACTCGCGAGAACGCACCATGGCGCCGGCCCCCGTACTGCAAACGCTCGACTACCTGAAGGCCAACAATCTGATGCTGACCACCGCCGAATCCTGCACCGCCGGCAGCATGGTCGCGCTGCTGGCGCAAGTACCTGGCACCGGTGAGGTGCTTGAGAGTGGCTATGTGGTCTACGCCCCCAGCGCCAAACAGCGTTTGCTCGGGGTCAGCCCGGTCACCATCGAGCGATACGGCCTGACCAGCGAGGCGGTGGCGTGTGAAATGGCGCTCGGCGCGCTCAAGGACAGCCAGGCAACGGTTGCCATTGCGACGACAGGCGTCGCCGGGCCTGCGCCCGAAGGTGGCGTGGCGCCGGGCACCCTGTGTTTTGCCTGGGCATTCGCCGGGGAGCCACTGGCGGTGTTTACTCGCACTCAGCGTTTTTTTGGCACACGCGAAGAAGTCATGCACCAAGGTGCACTGTACGGGCTAGGCAAGCTTGCCCATTACCACCAGCGGTGGCTGCGCGGTGAACGGGCGTGATGCAGCGGTAGTCACAAGGCCAGGGGATTGCGCATCCCCCGGCAAGGGTTTGACTCAGGCGTCATCCATGGTGGTCGAGAATTTCTTCACATCCACCGGTGGCGCCACGAACTCCGGGCCCTGCCCTGATGGGCGCCAACGCACATTGGCTAAACCATAGCGCTCGGCCATGGGCCGGCTGACCTTTTTGATCTTGTGCTGACCGAACCTGGGAATGATCCCCACCCCGGCGTCACAACTTGCCCAATGCCAGGCTTCGGCATTGTCCATGCGCTCCAGCCGGATGATGAAAGTCCGGAATTCCCCATGTAGCTCGTACTCGATCACATACAGTTGCTGTCCCGCCATCGGACTCTCCTCCATCGATTCACGGTCAATGGAGCAAGCGTGTGCAGAAAAAATTCACTTAATTTGACCAATTGGTCATACGGCCTTTTGCCACCGCCGGTTTTCCCTGTGCCACCGCGTGGTGGGTACCAGACGCCTGCCGGTGATCATCCTCTTTGAACCTTGCGGTTTGCGCCCAACTCCACCCTAGGCAACCGTGATTTCAACCCAGCCCGCAGAGGTGCTTCATGAATGCTATCGAATTGCTGATCAACGACCACAAGTTGGTGAAGAAACTGCTCGAAGAACTGTCGGCCACTACCGAGCGCGCGGTAAAGAAACGCGCCGAGTTGCTGCAGCGTATCGAGCAGGAAGTACGCATTCACACGCAACTTGAAGAAGACATCCTGTACCCAGCGATCAAACAGGCCGGTGGCAAGGAAGAAGCCAAGATGTACTACGAAGCCAAGGAAGAACACCGCACCGTCGATTCGCTGGTGATGCCGGACCTGCTGGAAACCGACACGGGCACCGTGGAATTTGCCGGCCGCGTCAAGGTAATGAAGGAGCTGCTCGAACACCATATCGAGGAAGAGGAAAGCGAGTTGTTTCCAACGGCCCGCAAGCTGTTGGGCAAAGACGCGCTGGAGGAAATGGGCCAAGCCATGGAGGCGCAGAAAAAACTGCTCAAGGGCGAGCAACGCGCCGCCTGAGCCAACCCTGAATGCCGCCCACCGAGGAGCCGATCATGGCCGACCCCAAGCACCCCGACCCGTATGTTGATGACGTCCCGCAAGACCCTGGTGAGCCTGTGCCCAAACCTGCGCCTGAAACAGAAGCACCGGAGTGGCCCGAGGGCCAGGTGCCGCCTGAAGAGCAGTCGGATGGTTGATCGCTAGGGTCTCAAGGCTGGTGCACGCCTGTTCGGGCCACATCGCAGGCTGTCGCCAGCTCCCGCAAGTCCAAAAGCGACGCGGTCTTGCTGGAGATTCTATGGTGTTGTACACGCCTATTCTCGCCAGAAATATCTCCTTGTGGCGAGCGGGCTTGTCCCGCGTTGGGCTGCGCAGCAGCCCCTTGGGTTTTCAGGGCTGCTACACAGCCCAACGCGGGACAAGCCCGCTCGCCACAACTCCTGTCATTTCCCACAGGATTCAACGCAGCAGCGCGCTACAGGCTGTCCACCAACTGCAGGCTGTCACGCCCGCTGCGCTTGGAGGCATACAGCAGCACGTCGCCCTGTTCGATCAACGCAGCCAGGCTTGCCGGCGGGCGGTCGAACAGGTTGGCGCCAATACTCAAGGTCACAGGTTCCGGCGTAATACAGGTTTGCGCCGCCAACTGCTGGAATTGGCGGCGCAAGGTGGTTGCCAGCGCCTCGATCTGCACCCGCGAAGCACCGCCAAGCAAGATCACGAACTCATCACCCCCCAGCCGCGCAGCAATCGCCCGCTCCGGCAACAGGCTGCGAATCATCTCGCTCAAGGCAATCAGCAAGCGGTCCCCCGCAGGGTGGCCGTGATAGTCGTTGACCAGTTTGAAATGGTCGATATCGATCAGCAACAATGCCCCCGGGCTTACCGGGGTCACCGTGGCAAGCAGGCTGGGCGCCCGGACTTCAAGGGCGCGGCGGTTGTACAGCGCGGTCAGCGGGTCACGCGCTGCCAAACGCTCGATACGCTCCTCGCGGCGGTAACGCACAGTGCCGGTCATCGACAGCGCGATCAGCATGATCGCCATGGCCCCTTCGACCAGCGATATCTGGATGATCAGCCCGCGGAACGCCATCAAATCAATGAAGGTGCCAGGCACCAACGGTGGCAAGGTCTTGGCCAGGTAGAACGAACCGTGCAGCAGCAACACATAGCGCAACTGCACCGCCCCCACGCTCAGCGACTTGCCGTGCGGGCGCAACAGCACACTGGCATGCAGCGTCAACAGCGCCACCAGCAGCGAGTTCACCACCAGAAAGGTCTTCGACCACTGCGGCCAGTCCGGCAGCAGCAGCAACCCGCCCCATGCGGGTATCGCCAGGTACCAGGCCCTGGACAAGCGCGTCTCGGTAAACCTTGAAACGCCCAGCAGAAACAGCCAATGGGCGCACACCAACATGCCGTTGGCAAACCAGATACCGATGAACAAATAGCCGCTGCCACGCATCAGCGCCAGGCTTGAGCCGATGCTGATAGTGGCAAAACCTGCGCTCCAGCACAGCAGCGAAGGCTCGCGCACACTGCCCCACTCAACGGCCAGGTACAAAGCGGCAGCGGCCGCCAGGGCGATAGTGAGCGTGAGCATGGTGAAAGCGTCGAACGCCATGGAAAGAGCTGCCTGTAACGTTTGGTGCGGTGGGTGATTGTAAGCGCTGGGAGGGATTTTAGCTGCGCCGATGATATCTAAATGATGGCATCCCGTCGGGAGACTCATTCACTCGAGTGCGCGGGCGCGACAGCATACCGGGGAATGTGCGCAAAGCCAGTGCTGGCGCGCTGTGGGTGACAAATAAACCGCGACATGGCGCGCATCACGCGGTCAGGGCAGCATAGCCATCTGCTCTCGCATCAGCAGTACCAGTGCACCCTCCTCCAGTGGGTGGCTCAGCAGGAACCCCTGCACTTCATGGCACTGGTCGTCGCTTAGCAGCGCCAACTGCTCTGCTGTCTCCACACCTTCAGCGGTGACCGTCATGCCCATGGCGTTACCCAGGTTGATGATGGCCTGCACCACACTGCGGTCGCTGGCGCTGCGGCCCAGCGACTGGATGAAGCGCTTGTCGATCTTGATACTGTCGAACGGGTAAGTGCGCAGATAGCCAAGCGAGGAATAACCCGTGCCGAAGTCGTCCATGTTCAGCCGCACACCCAGTTCCTTGAGCGCATTCATGGTATGCAAGGCGCCCTCGACGTCGTTGAGCATGACCCCTTCGGTGATTTCCAGCTCCAGGCGGTGCGCCGGCAGCCCGCTGGCACGCAGGGCATCAGCCACATCACGGACCACATCGCTGCGGCTGAACTGCGCAGGCGACATGTTCACCGACACGGTCACCGCCAGCGGCCAGTGACGGGCGCTGGTGCAGGCATCAAGCAGCACCTGGTTGCCCAGCAGCACGATCAGGTCGGACTCCTCAGCCAAACCGATGAACTGGTCAGGCCGCATCAGGCCATACTGGGGGTGCTGCCAGCGCACCAGAGCCTCGACCGACGCCACCTGCACCCCATCGACGCTATAGCGGGGCTGAAAGTGCAGCACCAGTTCGCCACGGTCGATGCCCTCGCGCAGTTCGCGCTCAAGGGTACGTTTTTCCAGCACTGCCGCGTTGAGCTGCGCCGAGAAATAGCGCCAGGTGTGCTTGCCGGCCTGTTTGGCGCTGAGCAAGGCGACGTCTGCATAGCGAATCAGGTCACTGGCGGGGCCTGGGTAGTCGGACGCAAGGACCACGCCAACGCTGACGCCAATGCGCACTGTATGGCCCTCGACCAGCATGGGTTGCTCCAGCGCCTGTACCAGGCGGGCGCAAAAGCGGTCGACTTCAGGCTGCTTTCCTGGGCGGGCCAGTACCACGATGAACTCATCACCGCCAAGACGCGCGACCAGGTCGCAGTCGCGGGTGATGCGCCCCAGGCGGCCGGCCACTTCGATCAGCACCGCGTCGCCCGCTGGGTGACCGAGGCTGTCGTTGATCGGCTTGAAGTTGTCCAGGTCGAGCATCAGCAAAGCTTTGGCGTTTTCACTGCTTTCAAGGTAACGAAACAGTTTGTTGCGATTGGGCAGGCCGGTCAGGGCGTCGTGCAGCGACAAATGCTGGATCTGCGCATGGGCGGCCACTTCGTCGGTGATGTCACTGCTGGTGCCGCGATAGCCGTGGCAACGCCCGTCGCGCAGGATAGCCCGCGCCGAAAGGCGACAGATACGCTGCTGGCCTAGGTGGTCGTGGTATTGGCAACGCAGGCTACCGGTGGCAGCGGTGGCGGCAAGGCCCTGCAGCCAGTGCTCGATCTTGCCGGTGTCGCAATCGAGCAGCTCGGTAACCGGCTGGCCTAGCCAGGCCGTTACCTGCAGCCCGGTAAGCTCGCTGAACCGGTCGGACAAGTAGCTCAAGCGCAAATCGGCATCGGTTTCCCAGATCCAGTCCGAGGCAGCCTCGGCTACCGCCTTGAAACGCTCCTCGCTGATTTGCAGGGCGCTGCGCGACAATGCCAACTGCTGGTGGCTGCGGTCGATCTCGCCGCTGGTGCGCATGGCCTGGCGGGCGATGAGCGCGACGAACACCAGCATCAGCAGCACGCCGAGCACCAGCGGTGGCAGCACCGTGCGCAGCAACTGCGTCCCCGGCGCCTCGATATGCCAGGTGAGCACATGGCCGCTGCCTTCGAGCGCCAGCATGCCCTGCCCATCCCCAGTCGGCGGGCTGGCACTGGTGGCAAAGCCTGACAACCCCGCACTGCGCCCTAGCGATTCGAGCAAGCTGTCATCGAGCACCCGCACGAACACCAGCACCGCCCGCGAGCCGGGCAGATGATGCGGCTGCGAGGGCGCGCGGATTACCGCTGCGGTGAACAGCGACGGCTGGCCAGCAAACAGCATGTACCCAGAGCTGGCCTGGTCCTGCTGGCCAGCCTTGTGCGCCAGTTCGACAATGCGGCCGCTGTTGGCACTGTAGTGGGCAAGGGGTTGGTCGGTCAGTTGGCCATCGACCATCGCGTAATGGGTGCCCTCGTCCTCGAGCACGAACACGCCTTGATAGCCGTCATCGCTATAAAGGCTGGCGCCGATATTGTCCTCATCGTAGGCCCAGCGGGTATCGACGGTGCCGCTGAGGTGATCGTAGGCCGCTTGCCAGAAGGCATGGGTAAGGAGGAAGGTGCGCTCGTTCTTCTGCAACTGCGCCAAGGCGGATTCTGCATGGAAGCGGCTTTGCGCTGCTTCGCGCTCATCCAGCCCTTGGGCAATGCGTAGAAAGGCCAGCAAGCCGATCAACAAAGCCAGCCCCAGCAGGCCGACAAAGGCCAGGGTCAGCCTGCGTACGACCTGGTTACGACTTTTGCGGGGCGGTTCGTGGCCGCTGTAGGTCGCTGCGTCCATTCAGTCACCATGGAGTCCGAGGGTTCCATTCTGGTGGACAGGTGTGCGGGGGCAGGGTTCAAGCAGATACGGGCAGCACCCGCTCTGGCAAGAACCCAGCCCAATCGGAGTTGCTCAGTCTTCCAGCGGTTTGGGCGGCGCCGCAGGTTTGGTCGGTTTCGCAGGCTTGCTGTCCTTGGCCTTGGTCTTAGGTTCGGCCGGTGCTGCAGCCGCCGGCTCTGGCGTGGTGACTGCCTGCTCGCTGGCGGGCAGTGCGTCAACGGCCTTGAAGATCACCTGCGGGTCGAGCTTCTCGCCACTGTCGTCATCCTTAAGCACATGACGCTCGCCGTCCTTGCCCACCAGAATCACCTTGGTGCCCTTGCTTGCCCCAAGCTTCAGCTCGCGGATCAACGCCATGGTGGTTTGCTGCTCAAGGTTCTTGTCTTCGCGCTTGCCCATCATTTGCGCAACGCTATAAAGCACCAGCCCGCGCTCTTTGAAACCAGCCTCGGTGGCCGGGTCTTTGATCGCTGCCTCCAGGCCGCGCAGGGTCGGGTCGGCGCTGCTGGGCGCAATCACCACCAGCGGCCGTGCCTTGCCCTGCTCTTTGGCCAGGGGCGCATCGCTGTCGGCGGCAAGCAACGGGCCGGCGCAAGCGAACAGAGTGGCGAGTGTCAGTGACCTGACGAGCATGGGCATCTCCTTTTCATTTCTTAATACTACGGGCCTTGGCGAAAGGTCCGACACGCAAGCCCTACATTACCGAAAGCATAGTCCAACGCCATGTTTTAACAGGCCCGGCGATTTCTGTCGGAGGTCGCGCGGAGCACATGACGACGTTCAGGCCCGTTGCTCTGATTCGCCAATGCCCATCTGGTTCCTTGGCCCAGGGCAATTTGCCCACTGTCCTCAGAACAACGGCAACTGCTGATCGACCAAGGCGCTGAAGTCATCGCCCACAAACGGCAGGATGCCATCGGCCACCGGCTGCAACTGCCGGCTCAGGTAATGCTGGTGATCGATCGGCGACTGCAGGTTTTCCAGCGGTTCCGGGCCGCTGGTGGTGATCAGGTAGCTGATCCAGCCGCCGTTCTGGTACTGCCGCGGGCGGCCGAGGCGGGCGTTGTACTCGTCGGCTAGCCGCGCTGCACGTACATGCGGCGGAACGTTGCGCTGGTAGTCGGCGAGCGGGCGGCGCAGGCGCTTGCGGTACACCAGTAGCGCATCGTGTTCGCCGGCCAGCAGGCCGCGTACGGTATCGCACACATAATCGCGGTACGGCTGGTTGCGGAACACCCGGCCGTACAGTTCCTGCTGGAACTGCCGGGCCAGCGGCGACCAGTCGGTGCGCACTGACTCCAGGCCCTTGTAGACCATGTCCTCAGTGCCGTCTTCGCGCTGCACCAGCCCTGCGTAGCGCTTCTTGCTGCCCTCGTCGGTGCCACGAATGGTCGGCATCAGAAAACGCCGGTAATGGGTCTCGAACTGCAGCTCAAGCGCGCACGCAAGGCCCATGGTTTGTTGCAGATGGTGCGCCCACCACTGGTTGACCTCAGCCACCAGTTCCCGGCCAATGCGTGCAGCATCGGCTTCGGCGTGGGCGCCCTTGAGCCAGACGAAGGTGGAGTCGGTATCGCCGTAGATCACGTCGTAGCCACGCGCTTCGATCAGCAGACGGGTCTGGTGCATGATCTGGTGGCCGCGCATGGTGATCGAGGACGCCAGGCGCGGGTCGAAAAACCGGCAGCCGCTTGAACCGAGCACGCCATAGAAGGCATTCATGATGATTTTCAGCGCCTGCGACAGCGGCGCGTTGCCCGCCCGCTTGGCCGCCTCGCGCCCTTGCCATACGCGCTCGACAATGGCCGGCAGGCAATGATCGCTGCGCGAGAAACGGCCACCGCGAAAACCTTCAACCGAATGGGCATCGTCCGGCTGGCGCAGGCCCTGCACCAGGCCCACCGGGTCGATCAGAAAGGTGCGGATGATCGAGGGGTACAGGCTTTTGTAGTCCAGCACCAGCACCGAGTCGTACAGCCCTGGCCGTGAATCCATCACAAAGCCACCAGGGCTGGCTTCGTCCGGGCGGCTGCCCAGGTTGGGGGCGACAAAGCCCAGGCGGTGCATAGGCGGTATATAAAGATGGCAGAACGCCGCCACCGAACCGCCGCTGCGGTCTACCGGCAGGCCCGTGACGCTTGCGCGCTCCAGCAGGAACTCCAGCAGCCGGGTATGGGCGAAGATCCGCGTGACCAGCTCGCAGTCCTTGATGTTGTATCGCGCCAGTGCCGGTTTATCCTCAGCGAACTGGCGGTTGATTTCATCCATGCGCTGGTACGGGGTCGAGATAGCCTTGCCCTCCCCCAGCAACTGCCGCGCCACGCTCTCCAGGCTGAACGAGGGGAAGCTCCAGGTGGCCGAGCGCAGCGCCTCGATACCATCGATCAGCAGCCGCCCTGGCGCCTCAGCAAAAAAGTGCTTGCCGCTGCCGTGCTCGCGCAGGTGCAGCGGCGCGCCGCCACGGCCCAGGTAAAGCGGCACATTGAGGCGCTTGGCATGCTCGTGCAGCAGGCGCAGGTCAAACTGCACCAGGTTCCAGCCGATGATCGCGTCCGGGTCGTGCAGTGCCAGCCAGTGGTTCAGGCCCTCGATCAACCCTGTGCGGCTGGCACAGTAGTGCAGGTCGAAGTCCACTTCGGCGTCATCGCCGTTGGCCGGGCCAAGCATGTACACCGTGCGCTGGCCGCAGCCTTGCAGGCCGATGCTGTACAGCTCGCCGCGCTCGCTGGTTTCGATATCCAGGGACACCAGCCGCAGCGGCGGGCGGTAGTGTGGATCGGGCTTGAGCTGCGCGTCGCACAGCGTGCCCTGCTCGTCGCTGCGGCCACTGAACTGCACGGGCGCGGTGATGAAACGCTCCATCAGGTAGCGTTCCGGCGGGCGTATATCGGCCTCGAAAACCTCGACCCCGGCCGCCCGCAGGCGTTTTTCAATAGCGATCATCTGCCGGTGCTGCTGGCAGTAAAGGCCGAGCACCGGGCGCTGATCGAAATCGCGCAACTGCAGCGGGCGCAGTTCGACGCCCTGCTCGCCCGCCAGCAGTAAGCGGGCGTGCTCGGCCTGCACAGCCGGGATGAAGGCGACCGAGGTCTGCGCAGGCAAGCGCAGACGGCGCGGCCCCTGGTCGGTAGCCAGCCAGAATTCCACGCAGGTGCCTTCGGGGGTGTCGTGCCAATGGCGGGTCAGGACGAAGCCCTGTTGAAGCTGCACTGCGTGAACCTCTGAGAGGGAAAAGTGACCGGTTGCAGTGTACCTAAACCTCAGCAAGGCCCAAAGCGGCGGGTCAATACAGGTAGCTGATGGTTTTTTCCGGCAGCACCGGCACCTGCGCCAGCAGGTAGTCGCGCAGCTTGTGCATCTGCCGTGCCTTGGGGCTGGTCTTGAGCCAGCTCATGTAATAGCCGTCGCCAGTGGCCACCGCCTGGGGGAACGGCGTGACCAGGTTGCCCGCCGCAAGGTCGGCGCTGGCCAGAACCAGGTCCACCACCGAGATGCCCAGGCCCTGCTGAGCGGCGGATATGCCTTGGTCGAGGGTGTCGAAGACCTGGCCTTGGTCGATGCTGATGTGCGGCGCGCCGAGCCGGGCCAGCCACCGCCGCCAGTCGCGGCGGTCGGGCGAGGGGTGGAGAAACTCGCAGCCGTCCAACGCCGACATATCCGCCGCTGGCTGGGCAAGGTAGTTGGGGTGGCACACCGGGATCAGCCATTCATCGAACAGCTTCAAGCTTTCGACGTCCGCCTCGCAGCGGCCATCGCCCAACAGGATTGCGCAGTCGTAGGGCTCGGAATAGAAGTCCACGGCGTCGATGTCCATCCACACACTCGACAACTGCACCGGGTAGTTGTTTTCGACCTTCTTGAAGCCGTCCAGCGCGCGCAGCAGCCAGCGGACGGTGAGCGTCGACGGCGCCTTGATACGCAGGCCGTAGCGGTCCTGGCGCAGCAATGCGCAGGCGTTTTCGATGATCTTGAAGCCCACCTTGAGCTCTTGGGCCAGCAGGCTGCCGTGCTCGGTGAGGCGCAGTTTCGGGCCACGACGCTCGAACAGGTCGCAGCCAAACAGCGCCTCGAGGGTCTTGATGTGATGGCTGACCGCCCCCTGGGTCAGGGCCAGTTCCTGCGCCGCACGGGTAAATGAACCGTAGCGCGATGCGACTTCGAAGGCGCGCAGGGCATGCAGGGCCTGAATCCGTTCCGACATCAAAGTGCCTTCAAAGCATGAGCGAGACTAATAGTAGGTCATAGTTCCAGGCGTTTTACAACGCCGGGGGCACCGCTGAAAATGCCGTTAAACAATAACCACAGAGAGCCTAACCGTATGGATATGCCGGGAAATTCTCTTTTACAGCTGGTTTGAAACCCCAGGGGAAATCATGTTTACGGGTTATGGAAACTGCTATCGCCTGGATGCGCTAGAGCTTGCCGATGAACATGTCCAGAACCGTCACCACTGGACACACAAGACCATAGAACAATTCAAGGAAACCCTCGCCAACCCCGACTTCCCATGCCTGTTCGGGCGCAAGGCGGTAAAGGCGCGTACCTGCCATATCATTTTCGCCCGGGCCGAATGCCTGGCGGACGACATCGCCCGTGGCATGGCCGAGTACATCCGCACCATCGAACCTATCCCGCTCAAGCAACGGGTCGGCAACCCCCTGCTGGTGTTTCTCGAAACCGCCCCCAATACCTCGCTACAGGCGCAGCAAGCCTTGGCCTGGGAGGTGCTGGGCGAGGTGCATGCCCGCGACCCGCAACCCTGGCCTGCCGACATCCCGCAGGACCCCCACCACCACCAGTGGGCCTTCTGCTTTGCCGGCATGCCGCTGTTCATCAACATGAACTTCCCCGGCCACCAGCAGATGAAAAGCCGCAACCTGGGCAAGCACATTGCCTGGGTGGTCAACCCACGGGAAAGCTTCGACGAGGTGGCCAGCGCCGAAACCGCAAGTGGCCAGCGCATCCGCGAGCGCATTCGCGACCGCGTACGGCACTACAACGACGGCGTCATGCCCGACTCGCTAGGCTTCTTCGGCCAGCACGACAACTATGAATGGAAGCAGTACCAACTGCAGGAACCCGGCTCTT
This sequence comes from Pseudomonas sp. SWRI51, assembly GCF_014268825.1. Taxonomy (NCBI): domain Bacteria; kingdom Pseudomonadati; phylum Pseudomonadota; class Gammaproteobacteria; order Pseudomonadales; family Pseudomonadaceae; genus Pseudomonas; species Pseudomonas sp. SWRI51. Next base: position 26,098 of record NZ_JABWRG010000022.1, read on the forward strand.
TGAACCCGGCCCGGTGCCCCTTCCACGCCCCTGCGGCACCCGACTCACTGATAGAGAACTGAACGTGAATACCGCCCTCACCGCCACCTACGCCCTCACCGTCCTGCTGCTGATCGCAACGCCGGGGCCGGTTGTCGCATTGATCGTCAACACCGCCGCGGCTTCTGGCTCGCGCAAGGCGGTGTTCACCGCCATCGGCACCAACTGGGCCTCACTGGTACTGATTGGCGCTGCGGCCTGGATCATCATGACCAGCGCGGCCATCGACAAGTCCTGGCTCAACGGCATGAGCCTGCTGGGCTGCCTGTTCATCGGCTACATCGCCGTCAGTACCCTGCGTGAAGCACTGCAGGCGCCGGCCCCGACGCAGGTCGAGCAGCCAGCCCAGCAAGCACCGCGCGGGGGCTTGCTGCAGGGGTTCATGGTGGGTATTTCCAACCCCAAGGACATCATCTTCTTTATCTCGTTCTTCCCGCAGTTCATCCAGATCACCGAGTCGTTCGGCAAGAGCATGGTGGTGCTGTCGTTGCTGTGGGTCGCCATCGATTTCGCCGTGCTGAGCCTGTACATCTTCGCCATCGGGCGCATCGCCTCGCAGCGCAGTAGCCGCATCATCAGCCTGGCTTCAGGGGTTGCACTGCTGCTGATCGCACTAGTCGGGCTGGCCTACAACCTGCGCGAACTGGCTGCCTGAAGCCTGAGCAACGACAATAACAAGGAGCGCCGATGAGCCCCCGTAACACCTCCCAGCCCGGCATCAAGGGTGAGGCGCTCCCCTTGCCGCTCGACTACCAGCGGTTTCTGCAACTGGGCAGCCGTCGCGCGCCGCAGACGCTGTACGTGCACGAGCGCGGCTACCGCTCCGCTACCATCAATACCGATGCGCTGGGCATGCGCTATAGCTACCTGGCCGGCAAGCGTTATTCGCTGGCCGAACGAGGCGGCGCGGCGCGGGTCAACCTGCTGGTGGGCGGGTCCAGTGCGATGGGCATCGGCGCGAGTTCCGACGAGCACACCGTGGCCTCGTACCTGTCGGCACTGACCGGCGAAGTGTGGTTGACCCTGGCCGGTTGTGGGCTCAGCGCTACCCAGGAATTGCTGCTGTACCTGACCCACCAGCACCGCCTGGGCCAGGTGGGCCATGTGGTAGTGCTGAGCGGCCTCAACACTGTCGCCCAGGAGACCCTTGGCGAGCTGCTGGCCGCAAGCCCAGACCCGCACAAGGCGCACGCCTATCAGGCGCTGCTCAACCGCTTCAACGAAGGCGTACAGCACAGCGAACAACCGCGCCGCGAATCGCTATGGCAACGCCTGACCCACGCGTTTTCGGCGCCCCAGCCCGAGCCGTGGTCAGCGCTGGATGCCTTGGCGCCTGCCGACAAACGTCTGGCCCGGGCTGCCGACTGCATTGGCCGCACGCTATGCCAGTGGGAGCGGCTGCTAGCCAACAGCCATACCACCTTCACCTTCATTCTGCAGCCATTGCTGCCTTGGTGCCGGGAACAGGTGCCTGCCGGGGAACAGCGCATGCTGCAAGGGCTTGAACAGCAGCCGAGCAATTTCGACCGGCTACTGGGCAGCACCTTTGACCGCCAGTTGCACCCGGCTTTTTTCCGGCGCATCAAAGGCCATGCCGAGCCCGTCCCCTGCTACGACATGAACGGCATGCTCAGCAGCTCACTGGTATTTGGCGAGCATCTGTTCGTCGACCGCCTGCACTTCAACGACCGGGGCAACAATGCGCTGGCCAAGGTGATCACCGCAAAACTTGGCCTGGCCCAGGACAAGCAGGCGCTGCGCAATGTCGCGCCCATCAAGCAGCTTTAACAGGCGGTCGTCAGATAGGTCAGGCATGGGGTTTCGGCAAACCGTGCAGGCTGGCTAGAATAGGCCGTCGTCGCCCCTGACTCGCCAGAGACATACGCGTACCCACCATGACTTGCCTAGCTGTCCACATTCGCTCGCGCATTCTTCCTGCCGCAGCCCTGCCGCTGCTGCTGACAGCCTTCGCCGCGCAGGCACTGGAAGTGAGCATCGACCCTCACGCCGACCTGCTGTACCGCCAGGCCCTGCCGCTGCTGGAGCAGGCCGACGAAGTGGTAGGCATAGACACCCCAAGCCCCATCCGTGCAGTGGCTACCGACCCCGAGCTGAGCCGCCAGGGCCAGGCTATGGCGCGCACCTTGCCCACGGCGGTGGCGTTGCTGGAAAAGTCGGTGGCGCTGGGCCACCCGGTTGCGCAGTACCGCCTGGCGCTGTACTACACCACCTACCTGCCCGCCACGCAGATCGCCGATGCGGCCTGCCCGCTGCTGCAAGCCAGCCTCAAGCAGGGCTTCGCACCGCCCGCCCTGGCGATTGCCCGCTGGTGCCAGCCGTACAACGCCAGCCCCGCTTACCGCGAGGCGCTGGAGGCAGTGCCGGGCATGGCCACGCTGTATGCGCCCTACTACCCGCAACCTGCCGCACGCCTGGCGTGCAACCGTGCAAGCCCGCAAGGGCTGCAAATGCAGTGGGGGCGCCAGCGCGATTATCAGGCCGAGGTGTACCGCCTGCTGGGCGATCTTGACCCACAACACCGCCAGGCACTGTTGCAGAAGGCCGTGGACATCAACGGCTGTGTGGCCGCAGCGCAGCGCCTGACCAGCAGCCGCTGAGCAAGATCGTTCAAGCCAACAACCCCTGCCCTCTGCCATGCTGGCCTGCCTGGTCGATACGTTGCACTGCCCATGCCTAGCCCGCCCATTGCCCGCCAAGCCTTTGTCCACGGCGCCATTGCCAGCTTGCCATTGTCACTGGCGGTAGCCCCATGGGGGCTGCTGGCAGGCTCCATGGCCATCGAGGCCAACCTCAGCCCGCTGCAAGGCCAGGGCCTGTCTGCCATCGTCTTTGCAGGGGCTGCACAACTGGTGGCGATCGGCATGCTCAAAGGTGGCGCCAACCTGTTCTCGATCCTCCTGACCACTTTGCTGCTGACCTCGCAACACCTGCTCTACGGCCTGTCGATGCGCCCAGTGCTGTCGGGGCTGCCCGCGCGCTGGCGGCTGGGGCTGGGCTTTCTGCTCACCGACGAATTCTTTGCCCTCACCAGCCAGCATGACCAGCAACAGTTCAACCGCTTGTATGCCTTGGGCGTCGGCCTGACGTTCTATGTGGCGTGGAACCTGTTTACCCTGGCCGGTATCGTGCTCGGCCAGAACATCCCGCATCTGGACCGCCTTGGCCTGGACTTTTCCATCGTCGCCACCTTCGTGGCGCTGATCGCCCCGCTGGTGCGCAACGTACCCACCGTGGTGTGCGTCGCGGTGTCACTGTTCTGCTCGGTGCTGTTCAGCCATTGGCAGTGGGAAACCGCGCTGGTTGCCGCGGGCCTGCTCGGCATGGCCGCCGGGTTCATCTGCCTTAAATGCTGGGGAGGCCGCGCATGATCTGGCTGTTGATAGTCGCCATGGGCGCGGTGGTATTTCTCAATCGCTACGCCTTTCTCGAGCCGCGCCTGCCCCTGCGGTTGAGCTCCAACGCCCGGCAGTTTCTCGGTTTTGCCGTGCCTGGCATGCTCACGGCGATTTGCGGGCCGATCATCTTCATGCCGGGCCATCAATTGACCCTCAGCCTGCTCAACCCGTATTTGCTGGGCTCGTTGGTAGCCATCGCGCTGGTGCTGTTGACCCGCAGCGTGCTGCTGAGCATGCTGGCAAGCATGTTGATCTTCTTTCTTTTGCGCAGCTGGCTGGCATGACCACGCCCCTGCGTGAACAGGCTCACTTATGGCAGGCAGCCGCGCTCGGCGATGTCGAGCTGTTGCATGCGCGCTACGTGCAGCAACGCTTCGCCCCGCATGTGCATGATGGCTACGTGTTCACCGTGATCGAGGCCGGCGCCCAGCGTTTCTGGCACCGTGGCAGCGAACACTTGGCGCCGGTCGGCAGCATGGTGCTGATCAACCCCGATGAGCTGCATACCGGCGCTACCGCCCACGAGAGCGGCTGGCGCTACCGCGGCTTCTATCCTGAAACCGACCGGGTCAGCAGCGTACTCGATGAACTGCAGATCGGTGGCCGTGGGTTGCCGTTGTTCAAGGACAGCGTTATCCACGACCCCGCACTGGCGGCGGCCTTCAGCCAGCTCAACCAGGGGTGCGAGGCCGGCGCCAGCGCCCTTGAGCAGCAAACTACCTGGCGCCATGCCGTGCTGGCGCTGGTGCAGCGCCATGGCCATTGCCGCGAGCCGGCGGCGCCTGGCAATGAGCCGCTGGCGGTCAGACGCGCTCGCGACTTACTCGAAAGCCAATTGGCCGACCCGCCATCACTGGAAGCGCTGGCAGCGGCGGTAAACCTCTCGCCGTTTCACTTTGCCCGCGTGTTTCGCCAGGCCACCGGTTTACCGCCCCATGCCTGGCTCAAACAGCGCCGGCTGAGCCGCGCCCGCGAGCTGCTACGCAGCGGGCTGTCGGCCCTGGAGGTTGCACTGAGGCTTGGTTTTGCCGACCAGAGCCATTTGAGCCGGCAGTTCAAGCAAGCCTACGGCGTAACCCCAGGCGCCTTTCGCCAGGCCTGTCAGCCGCGCTGAAGCGTGTCTCAGGCAGCCTTGGCCCTGGCTGCTACACTCAGATGGCTGAACGGAGGATGCCATCATGTCCGAGCGAGAAATCACCCACCTGCTGTCGCTGATGAATCAACGCCAGGCCTGCCTGAGCAGCGCTTGCAAGGAAATCGCCGACTGGATCGACCGCCAGGGCGACATGCCCGTTGCCGGCAAGATCCGCGAGAGCCTCAAGGCCCTTGAGGCGGACGAGGCAAGAGTCCGCAGGACCCTGACGTCGCTGACCGTTGACCGGCCGTTACCGCGTTTTCGCTGAGCTGCCTGTGCCTTGTCCAGCGAGCGTCGGCTAGCGCTCCAGCACTACGCGCCATTGCGCTACCGGCGTCAGCACCGACGGCCGGGCAAAGTGGAAACCCTGCAGCCATGTGGCGCCGCTCGCCAGAGCGCGCTCATGGTCCTGCTCATCTTCAACCCCTTCGACTACCACCTGCGCGGCTAACCCTTGGCACAGCCGCAGCAGATGATGGAACACCTGGGCATCGGGCCCCGCTTCTCGGGCCCGGTGCAAATAACCACGGTCGACCTTGAGCACATCCGGGCGCGCCTGGCGCACGAACGCAAGGCTCGCAAAGCCTGCACCAAAATCATCGATGGCCAGCTGGCAGCCCAGCGCCTGTACCTGGGCAATGAATGCCAGCGTGCGCTGCGGGTCCGCAGGCGTTGCGCTTTCGGTGATTTCCAGCACCAGCCGCGCGGCTACCTCTGGGCGCTGGCGCAAGCGTGCCCAGAGCGGGTGCCAGGCCGTGCTGTCATAGGCACTTTGCGCCGACAGGTTGCACCCCAGGCGCAGTTCGGGGTGCTCCTCAAGCGCGCTGATGACGCAGGCCATCACGCTGCGGTCGAGCAGGCCCATGGCGTGCTTGCGTTCAAGCGCCATGATCGGGTTGAAGCCCAGTTCCGGGCCGTCGTGGCGCAACAGGCTTTCGTGGTAGAGCACTCGGGCCGGATCACGCGCGTCAACCACGGGCTGAAAAGCCAGCAGAAAGTGGCCCAGGGCAAGGTCCTGGTAGACAAGGCGGGCACGGTGCAGGTCATCCCGCTCTTGTGCAGGGTCTGCATCCAGTGGATGATTCATCGGTCTGTTCGCTCCATCGCTTGGCCGGCATCCTGCTGGCGATCACCTCCTCATGGAGGCGCGCATGGTCCCACCCGACCGACACGCCGAACAGTGTCCTCCGGCTCCCTTTGGTTGTCCCCTGACCCGGACGACTGACCCTCTGCCCCCGGCCGGCGTCAGACCCGGCACAGCAAGTTACCGCCCTTCGCGCTTCAGGACAGCTTCATGCATACCGTTTCTCGCAGTTACTTCACCACCCTGGCCCAGGCGTTGATCCGTGCTGGCGCCGACATCGACCCACACGACCCGATCCTGGCTGAAAGCGGCCGGCATATTCGCCTGGTCAAGGTCTACGAATGGCTGGAAGAGGTCGTCCGGCGCACAGGCGATGCCGACATCGGCCTGCGCGTGCTTGCCCATGCACACTCGGCAATGCTCGGCCAGCTTGGCTATGCGGTAATGTCCTGCGCGACCTTGGGCGATGCCCTGCAGCGGTTGGTGTGCTTTCATCCGCTGACCACCAACGGCTCGATCCTGCGCCTGGAGCAACACCCAGGTGAAGTGCGTTTGATTGGCTTCGAGGTCGGCCCGCCTGCGCCGCGGGTGTTCATCGATGCGGGCGCCGCGATGACCCTGGGCCTTCTGCAGTGGCTGACGCCGGGGCACACGGTTACGCCGCTGGAAGTGGAACTGGCCTACCCGGAACCTGCCGATACACGCGTGTTACGCAGCCTGTTCGGTGAACGGCTAGTGTTCGGCCGGCCTTACAACAGCCTGCGCTTGCCCGAAGAGGTGTGCCGGCTGGCGCTGCCGACGGCTTCGCCGGAACTGGACCGGTTGCATGGCGAGTACGCAGCCGCGCGGCTTGAAGAGCGGATCGAAGGCTCTACCACCTCGCGGGTGCGCCGCGCGCTCACCGAGCAACTGACCATGGGGCAGCCTACTGCACTCGAGAGCCTGTCCGCGCATCTACGCCTGAGCCGGCGCAGCCTGCAAAACGCCTTGGAGCGCGACGGCGTGAGTTTTACCGCACTGCTGGATGAAGCCCGCCTGACCCAGGCCCATAGCTTGCTGCGCGATTCGGTGCGCAGCGTCAAATACATTGGCGCCAGCTTGGGTTTTCGCGACCCCAGCAGTTTTCACAAGGCCTGCCTGCGCTGGTTCGGCATGCCGCCTGGGGAATACCGCAAGTTGCGCGGGTGAGTCGCCTGGCACCGGCTTCGCCGGTGATCGCGGCACAAGGCCGCGCCTACAGACACCGCGCACCGCCCGCCCACATTCCTGTGGGAGATCCCATGGTTTTGTGCAAGTCCGCACTGGCCTCATCGCAGGCTGTCGCCAGCTCCCACAGGGTCTGGGTCAACCCACATATCGAGACTGGACAAATTGATTGTGGGAGCTGGCGGCAGCCTGCGATGAGGCCGGAACGAGCCTTCACTCAACCAAGCAGCTTATGCGTAGCTCAATGGGGGAAGGCCTGCCCGCCAATTAGTGCTGATGCGCGTGATCGTGCCCGGCACCCGCAGTCAGGGCGCGGACTTCAGCCTCGACCTGCACGGTTTCCTTGGCGCCCTTGGCGTCTTCGATGGTCAGAGTCAGCGGCACATGGTCGCCCTCCTTCACCTGTTGCCCAAGGCCAATAAGCATGACGTGGTAGCCATTCGGGTCGAGGGTCACCGGCTTGCCGGCCGGCAGGTCCACCGACTTGACCTCACGCATGCCCATCACATCGCCCTTCATGGTCATTTCATGCACCTGCACGGTCTTGGCAACCGGCGAAGCGACGCTCACCAGCTTGCTGTCGCTGCTGGCGGTCAGGGTCATGAAGGCGCCGGTGGCCTGCTGCTGCGGCACGCTGGCACGCACCCAAGCGTCGCTGACGGTGGTCTGGGCCAGGGCCGGCAATGCCAGGCCGCACAGGGCCACGGCAGCCAGGGCGCGTTTGATCGGTTGCATCGACATTCAGCAGATCTCCATCAGGGTAAGCAGGTCCTCGGTACATTCCTTGGCGTTCAGGGAATGGCCCAGGCTCAGGCGCAGCGTGCCACGGGTATCGTAGACGTAGCTGGTGGACGAGTGCGAGATGGTATAGGTGTCGCCAGCCGGAACCTTCTCGTAAAACACCTTGAACTCGCGGGCGACCGCGTCGATTTCCTCGGGGGTGCCGGTGAGCGCGGTGAACGACGGGTCAAACGCCTTGACGTAGGCATCGAGCACTTCAGGGGTATCGCGCTCCGGGTCCAGGGTAATGAACACCACTTGGAACAGCTCGCGGTCACGGCCCTTGAGCATGTTGCGGATCTGCACCGCGCGCGCCAATGCAGTCGGGCAGACCGCCGGGCACTGGGTGAAGCCGAAGAAGATCATCGGCATGCTGCCGTAGAAGCTCGACAGGCTGCGTTCATTGCCCTGAGTGTCCTTGAGCTTGAACTTGCGCCCAAGGATCTCATTGCTCATGTTCTTGCCGTACTTGAAGTCAAGGCCACGGGCCGGGTTGCAACCGGCCAGCAGGCCGAGCCCCAGAACGCCCATCCCGGCCACAACGGCGCGCCGGGTCAACAGATCAGTCATGGAACCATCCTTTACAGGGAAGGTGCCGACCCTTGGCGTGGGCCGGCCAGAAAACCGGCGCATTCTGGCATGACACCCCTGCATCATCTACCCAACTGAAGCAGCACCGGCCTGCAGCCCTTTGAATACGGGGCGCGACCTGTTGTCGCAGGCGTTGAATCCGTAACAGTTTGTTGCTATGGATCAATGCGCAGTGCAAAAAGCATCGCGGGGCAAGCCCGCTCCCACGCAGGCCTATGCCTAGGGAGAGAGCTGCCCCGCGATAATTGGAGCGCCTTAGTAGTAGGCGTTTTCTTTCTGGCTGTGGTCGGTCACGTCACGGACACCCTTGAGCTCCGGGATGCGTTCGAGCAAGGTGCGCTCAATGCCGTCCTTCAGGGTTACGTCAGCCTGGCCGCAACCTTGGCAGCCGCCGCCGAACTGCAGCACGGCAATGCCGTCCTCGACTACGTCGACCAGGCTCACGGCGCCGCCGTGGCTGGCAAGACCGGGGTTGATCTCGGTCTGCAGGTAGTAGTTGATACGCTCGTTGACCGGGCTGTCTTCGTTGACCATCGGCACCTTCGCATTGGGTGCCTTGATGGTCAGCTGGCCGCCCATGCGGTCGGTTGCGTAGTCGACCAGCGCGTCCTCCAGAAACGGCACGCTGACCGCATCCAGGTAGGCGGTGAAGCTCTTCAGGCCGACCGGCTGGTCGTCGGGCTTCTCTTCACCGGGCTTGCAGTAGGCGATGCAGGTCTCGGCGTACTGGGTGCCCGGCTGGGTAATGAAAACGCGGATGCCAATGCCAGGCGTGTTCTGCTTGGAAAGCAGATCGGCCAGGTAGTCATGGGCGGCGTCGGTAATGGTTATAGCGCTCATGTAAGTTCCTCACAGACTTGCCGGCAGTGTACGCCAACCTGTGCCCCGAACAAAGTCCTAGCATTTGACTCGGGATAGCGCCAAGGCAGGCGCCCTGCCCTCTGCCGGCGCCATCCAGGCCTTGAGCCGCCAATACAGGCCGCGTTCCAGCCAGTGGTAGCTGAGCCACGACATTAGTCCGATTGACGGCACGCAGATGGCGAACACCAGATACGGGTTCAGGTGCAGGCGCTCGCTGGCGAACAGCCCGGCGTACAGTACCAGCACGTGAATCAGGTACACCGAGTACGAACAATCGCCCAACGACTTGAGCAGGCGGTTGCCCTTGAAGTACGGTTCAAGGGCGATGAACGCCAGCACCACCAGCGCGCTGGGCAGGCCCCAGTGCAACAGGCGCTGCGTGGCGTCGAGGTGGTACAGGGCAAAGCCGGCCAGGCCCAGCAGCCCGAGCGGCAGCCACAACCCCTCGCGGATCAACCCCCGGCGATACAGCACACCCAGGCCAATGCCGAGCAAGAACTCATAGACGATGTCGTTGTTGTAGAAGCGGCTGAGCACGCCAAGCCGGCCAAGCACTTCGCTGACTAGCAGCAGTGCTGCGGTAACCATAAGCAAGTGATGGCGCTGGCGCACCATGAATGCCAGGCCAAACAGCAAGTAGAAAAACATCTCGAAATTCAGCGTCCAGCCAACGTTCAGGGTTGGATACAGGCCATAGCCACCTGGGTTTTCTGCCGGGATGAACAACAGCGACAGCAGCAAGTGCTGCCATTCGAACACTTGGTGCGGCATCCAGCGGCTGGCGATCAGCATCAGCACGGCCATCAGCAAGGTATAGAACCAATAGGCGGGGACGATTCGCAGTGCGCGGTTGAGCAAGAACTCGCCCGGCGCGATGTCCTTGTCACGGGTCGAAAGGTAAATCACCAGCCCGCTGATCACGAAGAAAATATCCACCCCCACCGCGCCACGGTCGGCGAGCAGTTGGCCAATCGGCCCGGTGGCGTGGAAGTCGAAGAAGATTTGCATGAAGTGGTGGCAGACCACCACCCAGGCGGCGAATGCCCGGAGAGCCTGAAGCGAATACAGCATGCCGGTTCCTGCGGTTTTCGGTGCATTTCAGACCCTGGCAGGCTCACCCGCCAAGGCCCCATTCACCGTGTCCGACCGCAGGTGGCCGGCAAAGATCCGCCGGCCCGATCAGAGGTTCTCGTAGCGGTTCATGTCCAGCACCCCGGCCTCGCGCGGGTCAGTTTCCAGGAGGAAGCTGTTCAAATCATGGAAATAGCGCCAGAACTCGGGGTGGCTGCGGCGTATGCCCCAGCGCGTGACGATGCGTTCGAAGCTTGCCTTGTCATCGCGTGCCGCTTCCAGGCTTTCGACAAACTCGGCCACCTCGCCTGCCGGCACGTTGAACATGAAGTTGGGGTAGCTGCTGAGCACGCCGGGGTACAGCGTCAGGGTGTCCAGTCCCGGCTGGTAGCGGTAGGCCTCGCCCAGCAGGAACGCCACATTGCTGTGGGCACGGTTGCGCAACAGGCTATAGACCTGGCGCTGACCGTCCTTGCCCTCGATGCGCAGCATGCTTGCCTCAGGCAACTGCCCGATCACCTTCAGGCCCGCCGCCGGGCGTGACACCAGGCGGCTCAAAGACTGCTCGGCATCGCGGAACTCTTCGCTCATCTGCGGCCGTGAACAGTACGCGCCCTGGCAGCGGTTGATGGGGTCGGGCGCGGCATTCAGGCTGGCGGTGCGCTGCAGCAATTGCAGGCCGAAGTCACGCTTAGGGTCGTGCTTGTCCAGTTTCAGCCCACTCGGGGTATCGGTGTCGATGTCCTCGTAGTCCATCCACATCTTCACCTTGCCGCTGTTCTGGTACCAATCGCTGAGAATATGCCCGCGCTGGCTGGCCGGCATCAGGCGCAGGAAGTTGACCTCTGCGCCGTTGCGGATCAAGTCGAAGTACAAGCGCGTCTGCAACTGGTGGGAAACATTGCCGTACACGTCGAAATTCACCGCCAACTGATAATAGGTGCGTTCAAGCAGCGGGTAGTCGAACAACCAGATGGTCAGCGGCACGTCACCGATCAGGCCCTTGTTCACCGAAGCGCTGTCGAAGTGGCGGAAAATGCTCAACAGCGCATTGTCATTGCCCGCCCACAGGGTCGACCAGCTCGGCGGCGGCAATTCGGCATAGGCGTCGCGGCGCAGGCTTTCATACTGGTTGCGCTTGTCGCGGTAGGCGTGCCAAAGGCTCAACACGCTGCCCACATCGTCGATCTGCCCCGGCATGGCCAACAGTGGCGTTGCCTCGCCGCGGTAGGCGGCATCGGTGATATAGCGGTCGTGGGCCGGCTCCTGGAACAGCGCCCAGAAGTTGTCGCGAATCACATCGGTGGCAATCTGCCCACGGCACACCGGGCCACGAATGAACGTGCGCACGAAGTACTCGGCGTTGTCCAGCATGAACTGGTAACGGGCCACCGCCGGGATGGCCTCGAAGGTTTCAAACGGGTTGGCGCGGTGGCGCGGGCCGTAGCCGGGCAGCGCGCTGGCATGCCAGTCGCCGCTGTAGAACAGCTGCTTGACCCGCTTGAGCTTCTGCGGGCCCATCGGGTAGCTGATGTGGGTCTTGTGCACGATCACACCCTGTACCGGCACCAGGCGGTAGTAGAAGTCGGTGCCGGGCGGGTCGTTGGGGCGGCGGGTGGCGACCAGGTCGACGGGCTGGCCACTGGGCGTACGCGAGCGCACCCACTGGAAGTAGTGGCCCGGCTCGCCGCCGACAAAATAGATATGCGCCAGGAACAGGTGCTCGTACAGCCAGCGCGCCACCAAGGCCTCGGTGGAGCCCGGGCGGTTCAACAGCTCTTCCCATTCGCCAATCTGCTGCATCTCGCCGGCATTGGGCTGGATCGCAACTTTTTCGACCGGTGCGCCGGCTGCCAGCCAGCGCTGCAAAGTGCGGTATTGCTGGTCAGTCAGCCCGGTGACGGCAAGCGGCATGCCCTCTTTGGGATGTGCGCCGGCATAGGCATCGAACTCATGGGGCAACGGGCACATGTTGTTGCGGTTGAGCCCCAGCACGATTTCCTCGGGGAGCTTGGCATTGGGCACCAGGGGCGTCGAATGGCCAAGTTCGAGCATGCGCGCCATCAGCGCGGCCTGGCTGCCCTGCTGGTCGAGCACCGAATAAAATCCGTCCTTGCGCCAGCCAGCCACGTCACGGGCGTCATAGAACAGCCGCGTGGTGGCCACCGCAGCGGTGCGATCGCCCTGGTACACCGGCACCTTGGAGGCGCCACGCTCGGCACCTTCGGCACTGCCCAGGTTGAGCTGACAGGCCGCATCGTTACAGGCGTGGCAGGCCACGCACTTCTCGGTGAAGATCGGCTGGATATCCCGGGTATACGAAATCGTCGGGCTGGAGAGGGGGGCCTGCGCAAGCACCTGTGCACTGAGCAGCAGTGCGCAGGCGCTGGCAAGTAAACGGAGCAGCATGTGCCGAATGTCCTGGTTCTTGAAGCATCACGATATGCCGAATCGGGCGTTGGGTGCGTCAGCCGCGCCAACATGAAGGAAATTCATGCAAAGTGGCAGCAGCCCTAAAATCCATGCAGCTTTGTTATTATCCGCACCTTCTGATATTCGCCCGACCAGGTAGTCCTATGTCCGACCGCAGCGCTCGTTACCAAGCACTCCAGAACGCACTCAAAGAGCGCATCCTGATTCTCGACGGCGGCATGGGCACTATGATCCAGAGTTACCGCCTCGAGGAAGGCGACTATCGTGGCACGCGCTTCGCTGATTGGCCAACCGATGTTAAGGGCAACAACGACCTGCTGCTGCTCAGCCGCCCGGATATCATCGCCGCCATCGAAAAAGCCTACCTGGACGCCGGCGCCGATATTCTTGAAACCAACACCTTCAACGCCACGCAGATTTCCCAGGCCGACTACGGCATGCAAGGGCTGGCGTACGAGCTGAACGTCGAAGGCGCGCGCATTGCCCGCCAGGTGGCGGACGCCAAGACCCTCGAAACCCCGGACCGCCCGCGCTTCGTCGCCGGCGTACTCGGCCCGACCAGCCGCACCTGCTCGATCTCCCCCGACGTCAACGACCCAGGCTATCGCAACGTCACCTTTGATGAGCTGGTGGTCAACTACATCGAGGCCACTCGCGGCCTGATCGAAGGCGGCGCCGACCTGATCCTGATCGAAACCATCTTCGACACCCTCAATGCCAAGGCGGCCATCTTTGCCGTGCAGCAGGTGTTCGAAGAAGACCAGGTCGAACTGCCGATCATGATTTCCGGCACCATCACCGACGCCTCCGGCCGCACCCTGTCGGGGCAGACCACCGAGGCGTTCTGGAACTCGGTGCGCCATGCCAAGCCGATTTCCATCGGCCTGAACTGCGCCCTGGGCGCCAAAGACCTGCGCCCGTACCTCGAAGAGCTCTCAGGCAAAGCCGACACCTTTGTTTCGGCGCACCCCAACGCAGGCCTGCCCAACGCCTTCGGTGAATACGACGAAACCCCGGCAGAAATGGCTGCGGTGGTCGAAGAGTTCGCCGCCAGCGGTTTTCTGAACATTATCGGCGGCTGCTGCGGCACCACGCCTGGGCATATCCAGGCCATCGCCGAAGCCGTTGCCAAATACCCGCCACGGGTCATTCCCGAGATCCCCAAGGCCTGCCGCCTGTCGGGCCTGGAGCCGTTCACCATCGACCGCCAGTCGTTGTTCGTCAACGTCGGTGAGCGTACCAACATCACAGGTTCCGCCCGCTTCGCCCGGCTGATCCGTGAAGAGAACTACACCGAGGCCCTGGAAGTGGCGCTGCAACAGGTCGAGGCCGGCGCCCAGGTGATCGACATCAACATGGACGAAGGGATGCTCGACTCCCAGGCGGCCATGGTGCGCTTCCTCAACATGATCGCCGGCGAGCCCGATATCTCGCGGGTGCCGATCATGATCGACTCCTCCAAGTGGGAGGTCATCGAAGCAGGCCTCAAGTGCATCCAGGGCAAGGGCATCGTCAACTCGATTTCCATGAAGGAAGGCGTCGAGCAGTTCAAGCACCACGCTCGCCTGTGCAAGCGCTATGGCGCAGCCGTTGTGGTCATGGCATTCGATGAAGTCGGCCAGGCCGATACCGCCGCGCGCAAAAAGGAAATCTGCAAGCGCAGCTACGACATCCTGGTCAACGAAGTGGGCTTTCCGCCCGAAGACATCATCTTCGACCCGAACATCTTCGCAGTTGCCACCGGCATCGAAGAGCACAACAACTACGCCGTCGATTTCATCGAGGCCTGCGCCTACATCCGCGACCACCTGCCCTACGCGCTGAGCTCCGGTGGCGTGTCCAACGTGTCGTTCTCGTTCCGTGGCAACAACCCGGTGCGCGAGGCGATCCACTCGGTGTTCCTGTTCCACGCCATCCGCAATGGCTTGACCATGGGTATCGTCAACGCCGGCCAGCTCGAGATTTACGACGAGATCCCGGCCGACCTGCGCAACAAGGTCGAGGACGTGGTGCTCAACCGCACCCCCGAGGGCACCGATGCGCTGCTGGCGATCGCCGAAGACTACCGCGGCGGCGGCGCCGTCAAGGAAGTCGAGAACGAGGCCTGGCGCTCGCTGCCGGTAGGCAAACGCCTGGAGCACGCGCTGGTCAAGGGCATCACCGCGTTCATCGTCGAGGACACCGAAGAGTGCCGCCAGCAATGCGCGCGCCCTATCGAGGTCATCGAAGGGCCGCTGATGAGCGGCATGAACGTGGTCGGCGACCTGTTCGGCGCCGGCAAGATGTTCCTGCCCCAGGTGGTCAAGTCGGCGCGGGTGATGAAACAGGCCGTGGCCCACTTGATCCCGTTCATCGAGCTTGAAAAAGGCGATAAGCCCGAGGCCAAGGGCAAGATCCTCATGGCGACAGTCAAGGGTGACGTGCACGACATTGGCAAGAACATCGTTGGCGTGGTGCTGGGCTGTAACGGCTATGACATCGTCGACCTGGGCGTCATGGTGCCGGCCGAGAAGATCCTGCAGACCGCCCGCGAGCAGAAATGCGACATCATCGGGTTGTCGGGCCTGATTACCCCGTCGCTGGACGAAATGGTGCATGTCGCCCGCGAAATGCAGCGCCAGGGCTTCGAGCTGCCGCTGATGATCGGCGGCGCCACCACCTCCAAGGCCCATACGGCGGTGAAGATCGAGCCCAAGTACAGCAATGACGCGGTGATCTACGTGACCGACGCTTCCCGTGCGGTGGGCGTGGCGACCCAGTTGCTGTCCAAGGAGCTCAAGCCGGCATTTGTCGAGAAGACCCGCGCCGAGTACGTCGAGGTGCGCGAGCGCACCGCCAACCGCAGCGCCCGCACCGAGCGCCTGAGCTACGCCCAGGCCATCGCCGCCAAGCCTGGCTACGACTGGGCCAGCTACCAGGCGGCCAAGCCTTCGTTCACGGGCGTGAAGGTGTTGGACAACATCGACCTGCGCGAGCTTGCCGAGTACATCGACTGGACGCCGTTCTTCATCTCCTGGGACTTGGCCGGCAAGTTCCCGCGCATCCTCACTGACGAGGTGGTGGGTGAAGCGGCAACGGCGCTGTACCAGGACGCCCGCGAAATGCTCGACAAGCTGATCAACGAGAAGCTGATCAGCGCCCGTGCGGTGTTCGGTTTCTGGCCCGCCAACCAGGTCAACCACGACGATATCGAGGTTTACGGCGACAACGGTGAAGCACTGGCAACCCTGCACCACCTGCGCCAGCAGACCATCAAGCCTGACGGCAAGCCGAACTGGTCGCTGGCCGACTTCGTGGCGCCCAAGGACAGCGGCGTGACCGACTATGTGGGCGGGTTCATCACCACCGCCGGCATCGGCGCCGAGGAAGTGGCCAAGGCTTACCAGGACAAAGGCGACGACTACAGCTCGATCATGGTCAAGGCCTTGGCCGACCGCCTTGCCGAGGCCTGCGCCGAGTGGCTGCACGAGCGCGTGCGCAAGGACTACTGGGGCTATGCCCGCGACGAGCACCTGGACAACGAGGCGCTGATCAAGGAGCAGTACCGTGGTATCCGCCCTGCCCCAGGCTACCCGGCGTGCCCGGACCATACCGAAAAAGAAACGCTGTTCCGCCTGCTGGACGGCAGCGCGATTGGCGAAACCGGCCCAAGCGGCGTGTTCCTGACCGAGCACTTCGCGATGTTCCCGGCCGCAGCGGTGAGCGGCTGGTACTTTGCCCACCCGCAAGCGCAGTACTTTGCCGTGGGCAAGGTGGACAAAGACCAGATCGAGCAATACAGCGCACGCAAAGGGCAGGACCTGAGTGTCAGCGAACGTTGGCTGGCGCCTAACCTGGGTTACGACAACTGACGTTCCCACGGCGCTCAGTGCAAGCGGAGCAGCACCTCGCGGTCGCCGTGGGAAGTTCTATGGTTTTGTACAACCCTGTTTTCGCCAGACATATCTCCTTGTGGTGAACGGGCTTGTCCCGCGTTGGGCTGCGCAGCAGCCCTGAAAACCCAAGGGGCTGCTGCGCAGCCCAACGCGGGACAAGCCCGCTCGCCACAACTCTCTATCATTTCCCACCGGATTGGGTCCAACCAGCAATGTGCGGTTGAGCAGGGCCTGCGTGGGAGCTGGCGCCAGCCTGCGATGAGACCAGGGCAGGCTTACCCAAAACCCTGCCCCGGCGCAGCAGACCTCCCTCCAGGGCTTAGTGCCGCGCCACCACCGGCTTGTCCCGCTCGCTGATCACCACCTGGCGATACTGCGGGTCGGCTTTTATCTGCGCTTCGGTAAACGGGATCGGCGCAAGCTTGCCAGCGGCAAAGGCCTTGGTCTGGTCCGCAGCATGGCTTGACCCCGCCTCGCTCGACAGCGAAAACGCCAGCAACCCCTCGGCCTTAGGCCCGTGCTCGGTGAAACTGACCACCTGCAAATAGCTGGTGCCGCTGACCACCAGACGCTTGCCGGGCGCCACCGGTACGCTGAGCATGGCGTTGTAAACACCCAGCTCCTGCGGCCCACCCGCAACCGGCACACCGTTCATGCCCTGCTGCACCTGCCCCCAGCGCATATCATCGGCCAGGCCCGCTTCCTTGACCTGCGCCAACGATGCCAGCGCTGCCTCGCGCAGCACCTTGCGCACCGCCGCCTGCTCGACGGCAAGGCCGCGCGGGGTGTGCTGCGGGTCGGCAGGGTCAAACGCCACACGCCAGGTTTCGGGGTGTTCGGCCAGCACCGCCGCGATGTTCTCGAAGTGCACCAGGCCAATGCCCGCCTCGAGCCCGGCCTTGCCATCCCACGCCTGCAAACTGGCGCACAACGCCTTGAGGTCGGCTTCGACCCCTTGGCACCACTGCAGCAAGTCCTGGCGCAATACACGGGCCAGGTACACCTCGTCATCGAACACCATCTGCTGCAGCTCAGCCACGCCGAGCTTGGCGCTGCCCTGCAGGCGATTCAGGGCAAAGCGTGTACGCATGCGCAGCGGCTCGTCGGCGCGGCTGACCAGTGGCGAGAAGCCCGTCAGCGGCGCTGCCGGGTTGACCTGCCAGGCAGAGTCATTGGCATGCTGCACATAATCGCGGCGCTCAAGGCTTGGCAGCAGGCTGGGCGGGAAGATGCCCGGCTGCGCAGCCTGCGGGTCGACCTTCCACTGGCAAGCGCTACGCGAGCCGTCCAGCACGACCATGGGGCCGCTCGCCTGCGGGTTGCTGCACTGCGCCAACAACGCCTGGTCCACATACGGCACCACCGATTGGTTCAGGTACAGCGCTGCGCCCGATTCATCCACGGCCAAGGTGTTGACCCACGGTATACCTTGCAGTTTGCCCACCGACGCCTTGAGTGCCTGCACACTGTCGGCCCGATTGACCTGATACCACTGCTCCAATACCCGGGTGTTGTCGAGGTTGGCATCGCGCAGGCTGAAGGCCGCCTGCCGGTCCCAGTCCAGCCGCCCAGGCCATTGCACCACCGGGCCGAACCTGGACAGGTACAGCGGCCGCTCAACCTGCTGCAAGGCGCCGTCATCACCCTTGACAGTGATGCTGACCGGGTACTTTTCAAGCGCCAGTGACTCGCCGTCGAGCAGGTAGCGGGTCGGGTCTTTCGGGTCCAGTTGCAGGCGGTACAAGGTGAAGTGTTTCGAGGTGTCGACGGTGTGGGTCCACGCCAGGTGCTGGTTGAAGCCGATATTGACCACCGGCAGGCCCGGCAGCGCCGCGCCCATCACATTCAGCTTGCCAGGGATGGTCAGCTGCATCTGGTAAAAACGCATGCCGCCAATCCACGGGAAATGCGGGTTGGCCAACAATAGCGCGCGGCCACTGGCCGAACGCTCGGCGCCCACCGCCACCGCGTTGCTGCCACGGGTCTGGGCAAACTGCTCCTGGCGCGCCAGCACTTGGCTGTAATCAACCCGCGGTGCCGCTGCCGCAAGCTCAGGCGGCGCCGCTGCGACTACTGCTTCGGCAAACTGGCCAAGGCCGCCTTCGGCAAGCAGGCGGCGGGTCAGCTTGACCAGATCGAGGCTGTCGATCGGCCGCACCCAGTCCCCGGCCCCGCACTCGGCAGGCAAGCCTTGGCTGCGGCGCTCGGCCAGCGCGCGGTTGTAGCCGCTGGCATAGCCTTCGAGGCGGTCACGCATTTCAGGGGATTGCGCCTGCCAAAAACCTTCGACCGCCGCACGGTTGTTGAACCAGGTGAAAAACACGTCGCTGGGCAGGTTTTCGCGCTCATCGGCTGTTTTGCCAGCGGCGCCGAAGTAACGTGAACGCTCGCCATTGACCGTCAGCACCTCGTTGGCCAGCAAGCACAGGTTGTCCTGCGCGTAGGCGTAACCGATGCCGTAGCCAAGGCCGCGCTCGTTTTCGGCCAGGATGTGCGGGGTGCCGAAGCTGGTGCGGCGGATCTGCGCAGTAGCGTCAGCCGCCACCTCGTGGGCCTGGCTGGCCAGGCTCGCAGCGGCCAGCACCGCAGCCAGGCTCAGCTGCATGACAGGACGTGATGAAAAGGTCACAGGCACTCCTCGTGCGAATCGGGGGTCATCCCGATCAAACGATTGGCCTGCCGGAAATTTTACGGTGTTGTCGGGCGCGCGACGCTTTCATTCAGGTGATGTGAGTTTTTTTTCGCCGAGGGCTGCAGATTTGCCGCGCTCATCCGTCTTATCCAGTGAGGCAACCTGTTTTCTGGACGGTCCACGAAAAGGAGCATTCACATGTACAACCCGCAACCCTCGACGCAGACGCCGCCGCCCCAGGCCGGTGCGCCGTTCGGCGAGCATGAGCGAGTCGGCAATGAGCAGATCCGCGAGCTGCTGCGCGTGTTCGGCCTGCGCACCAGCCTGATCCGCCTGAAGGTCATCGACGCCTTGCACGCCGCCGACCGCAATGGCCGCAGCATCGGCGTGCGTGGCGTGCATGCGCAGCTTGAACAACTGGATATTCCGCTGTCGTTCCTCAGCGTGCGCGAAGTGCTCAAACGCCTGTGCGCAGAAGGGGTGATCACCCTGGGTAGCGACAAGTGCTACACCCTCGACCCACAGGCCCGGGCCGTGCTCGACCAGCACGCCGCACGCTGAGCGCCTGGCCGGCCGCAGCCCGCCGGCCCAAGCCCTTCAGGGTTTGACTTTGCGCCGCAGCAGGCCGTTGATCACTACCACCACAACCGCAATGCCGATGGCCAGGTACTGGAACGTCTGCTCGCTGATGGTGCCCTGCTTCTGCAGGTGGCTCAGGCCGAGCATGAGGCCCAGCACTACCAGGATGATCAGGATCGAATATTTCAGGCGCTGCACGTGTGTCATGGGAGTTTCCTTGCGACATCAGGGACATGGGGCTATGGCGAAGCCTGCGGCATGATACCTCGCAAGGGCTGAAGACGCTGATTTTCCTCGGGGCTATTTGTGAGCCTTTAACCAAAGGCCAGGCTAAACCCTCTGCGCATCGAAATGTTACCCGCGGAATGAGGGATGAATCGAGGTGAAGTGGCAGTGTTAGGCTCTGTACGAAAAGAGATGTCGCAAACGCCGCATAGCGCAAGCCAGTGAGACCATCGCGGAGTAGCTTTTCGCGAGCTTGTCGAAGCGAGTCACGATACGTCGGTTATCTTTCAGCCAGCCGAACATTCGCTCGATGATGTTTCGCTACCCGCATTTTGGGCGATCAAGCAGTCGTGGCAAACCAGGCTTCGGCTTGCGCTTCATTTTCCGTAATGGAATCACCTGCTGCATGCGATAGCGATCGCAGTACTGCCGCAAAGCTTCGGCGTCATACCCTTTGTCGGCGAGAAGCCATCGGCACCGTTTCCGGGGGCGACCGCGTTTACCGGGGATGCTGACTTCATCGAGCAAGGGCTGGGCGTAGCTGATATTACTGGCTTGAGCGCCAGAGAGAGGGAAGCGCAACGGCACGCCGTTGGAGTCGCAAAGCATATGCATCTGGGCTGTCAGTCCGCCTCGGCTACGGCCTATCGCATGGTCAATGGCTTCATCAGCCCCCCTTTTTCCCGGCGCCTGCAGAGGCTCGGGTTGCGCGTACTGCCGTCGAGTCAATCATCCAGGTCTGAAGGTCAATCAGGCCATCCTCGTTCAGTCTGATGTGCAGCCGCTTGAGCCTGTGGTCAAAAGTGCCTCGGTTTCGCCAGTCACGAAATCGCTGGTAGACCGTTGACCAAGGACCGAAACGCTCAGGCATGTCACGCCAAGTAGCGCCGGAGCAAAGCACCCACAGCACACCATCCAGCATCAAACGATCACTAAGCCGTGGTCAGCCTTTGCGGTGGCCTTCAGTGAACAGGTCCGCGACCACCGTCCAGGCTTCATCCGAGAGTTCATAACGCTTTGCCACCACAGAATTCCTTTCCGTAGATGGTTGAGAACTCCACAAAAAATCAGCCTTGGGCCGGTGCTGCTTCGGTTTCTCGGTATTTCGTACAGAACCTGGAAATGACATTGCTTGCCACCGCCCAAGCTTTTCGCCCGCCGCTTGTTGCTCCGAAGCGGGGTCATTGCTGATCCTCGCCAAAGGTACACCTGTAGTAAAAGTAAGGGAGTTCCGAACAGACTGCCTAAACACGCACTCAAAGCAAACGAGGTATTTAAAGTCACGATTAACACTCCACAGGCGTGCAGTCACCGCGAATGAATGTGCCAAGCAACCACACTCATTGGACCTTCGACCAATTACCCGGCGAGTCACTCTCAGTGTCGCAACTACCTCCACCTGAGCACCTGCTTCACTCACCCCAATAGCTTCTGGTGGAATAAATTCACTAATCAATTTAAATCTAACTTAAAGAAATTACTACTAATAAGCTCTATGTTTTCGCTAGTGCTCAATGATAGAGCGGCAAGGGCCGACCCAATATCACTGGGCACTTCGGAGATGCGCCGTCCTATTTGAGGTGCGACGATTAGCTGGTAGCGGTCGCCTCTATAGTCATAACTAAAGAAGCCTTTTTTTGCCATGATGGAAAATGACTTTAAGTAGCGATCTCTCTGCGCAGTAGCATTGAACTCTGGAACATTGCGGTCAATTACTTTAAATCCAAAATTTTCGCCTAACGAGTCTACATAGTCATACACCCTCTCATAATTCTCGATAGAGCTTTTGACTAACTCAGGTACAAAACCTTGTCCGGCAGTCGCAAAGTGCCCAAGCAGCCCATCTTCAAAATATGCAAAGAAATCTAAATCATGAGCTTCCAAAAAATCTTCATCCATCTCCATTATTCTGCTCCAAAGATATTTGTACAGTTTTCGCAGCGTGGAACCACTTCTCCTGTTCGAAGACGAATGGCGGAAGTGAATTTTATATCGTCTAGCTTAAGCTTAGGATTGCTCAAAAGCAATTCGTTAGCAGCTCTGAACTCAGCACAACGACCCAACTTATTTCCACATGCTGTCTTCACACCCAAGCCCCCAAGGCTGTCTGCATAAGCTTGCAGCTCGGGGGCAATCGTACTTGGAACTACCCCATTAGATGTGGTGGCTATTTTTCCTGCCAGCGGATCTATAGCGCCGACAACTATAGCCGGCTTGTGCTTTTTTGAATGTTTGAATGTTTGAATGTTTGAATGTTTGAATGTTTGAATGTTTGAATGTTTGAATGTTTGAATGTTTGAATGTATTGTTCAAGCCTTAGAGCAGCTTCTTCAAGAAGTTCAGCAGTTTCGCGGTTCTGTGCACCGGCTATCGTAGCATCGACACCAGCCGCAGCAAGCCTTTTACCTAACAATACCCTTAGTACCGCAGGAGCGCCTTTAAGGGCAAGCGCTGCATCCAGATCCCAAGTGACACCAGTAATCCCACCGCCCAATACAATCGAAAATCTTTGCACCAGATCGTTGAGTTCTGCAGGGCTGCTCGAAACACCAGCAATTTCTCTCAAATAAATAGCAGCAGTTTTCGCCAAATTGTTCCCTCCAAGCTTCAGGAATAAGACTTGGCTCGTCGGCCCAGTCGCTGCCGCCGCTCTGAGACCATTGCGAGTTTGCATTAAATAACCCATGATCGAGGAACTGTTCAGTAGTCGGTTGGAATGCTTAAACATCTGACCCATTGGCGGTTATCGCATTTCTAACACTCCAAGTAAGTACATTGTTTTGAGAGGCTAGACGCTGAATGCTGGCTGTCGCGATCAAAAAATCTTCTTCGAAATTCTGCAATTCAGGGCTTCCCGGAGGTTAACTCGCCAGAAGAGCCTGCAATCGTGCATTCTCTACTGCATTCATTTGAGCACTAGGTTGTGTACGAAATACCGAAAAACCGAAGCAGCACCGGCCCAAGGCTGATTTTTTGTGGAGTTCTCAACCATCTACGGAAAGGAATTCTGTGGTGGCAAAGCGTTATGAACTCTCGGATGAAGCCTGGACGGTGGTCGCGGACCTGTTCACTGAAGGCCACCGCAAAGGCTGACCACGGCTTAGTGATCGTTTGATGCTGGATGGTGTGCTGTGGGTGCTTTGCTCCGGCGCTACTTGGCGTGACATGCCTGAGCGTTTCGGTCCTTGGTCAACGGTCTACCAGCGATTTCGTGACTGGCGAAAAGGATGACTGGCTTATCGGGCGGGCCGCCAGTTTGTACCCACATCCAGGATTGGCTCCTCGGTTCGCGGTCAGGCTCTTTCAATATCTGTACCCGAGTCTCATCGCAATGAATGATGCGGTTATTCAACAAGCTCTCGCGCATCAGGTTCAGCAGCGGCTGAAAGTGCTCGCCGCACTGGATGACCCAACGTGCCAAGGTTTGACGCGAGATATCGATGCCGTGACGTCCGAGCACTTTCTCGAAACGATGAAGTGGCAGACCGTCCACGTATTTGGTGGTCAACAACATCGCCAGCACGCTGGGGCTGGCCATGCTTTTTTCGACCATCTGAGCGGGTTTATCCCCAGTCACCGGCGCTGACTCAAAGTCGCGGCAGCCGTATACCTTGCGGATGTGCTTGATGACCCGGATCTGCATTGGGACGATTTCGAGTTGCTCGCTGACTTCTTCGCCAATGGCGTACTTGCGGCAGCCGCACGCACACGTCAGCTCGTGTTCAGGCAGTTCATGGAAGACCTCGACACGCGGCAGATCGCTGGGCAGTGCCTTGCGTTTGCCGCGGCGCTTGCTCGGAGCAACAACTTCTTCATCCGAAGCTTCGTCAGCAGGCTCTACCAGGCTTTCTGCTTCGCCAAAGAGAGGGAGTTGGGGCGTAGCCGAATCGTTGGTCTACTCTGTCTTACGGCCGAATAACCGCTGGCGGAGCAGCGCTACCTCTTCTTCCAGATGAACGATCTTGCCCTTGTCAGACGCACGTTCATTGATCATTTGCTCAAGCAGCTGCTTGAGCAAAATCGGATCGTCAGGGAGGGTGTCGGGCATGGAAATCATGCCGCGGATTATACCGAATCAGGCGACGTAGCGAGACGTCAGAACTTGATGTGGGCGGTTGCGCCACAGGTCGAAGCGTCGAGTAGCCAATTGAGTTCCTGGACTGTTAGGATAATGGCCTCGTCGGTGGGGTCAGGCGATGTTTTGAAGCGCTCCGAGTCGAGGCGCTTGAGCCAAAGGCAGAAGCCGTTGCGCTCCCAATACAAGATCTTCACGCGGTTGCGAGGCTTGTTGAGAAAGACGAAAAGCACCGGATCGAATACCGCCACTTTTATGTCCAGCTCGACCAGCGCCGCGAGGCCGTCTATGGATTTTCGGAAGTCCACGGGCTTGGGGTAAAGGTAGACTTTTTCGACTTT
Source organism: Pseudomonas sp. SWRI51 (assembly GCF_014268825.1). Lineage (NCBI taxonomy): Bacteria > Pseudomonadati > Pseudomonadota > Gammaproteobacteria > Pseudomonadales > Pseudomonadaceae > Pseudomonas > Pseudomonas sp. SWRI51. The sequence goes on from NZ_JABWRG010000022.1 coordinate 50,441, forward strand.
GACGTCGGGTCGCATCATGGCGTGCGGGCTCCAGAAAGAGATCGGGAGCACAGCATCAGAGATCAGCTAAGCGCGGGGTTAATGGAGCGCTTACGCTTAATTTACGAGCTCCATCATCAAAAACCTGAAATATGCTCTGAAAGTTAACAGCCTGACCCGACCCCACGAATAATGACTCTTTAACCTCGAACTTACCATACTGATTGGAGAACGTGCTTATCACATCCCCTTCAGCTTTAACCGAAACCCCTCACCAATTTTTGTTCCCAGCTTTTTGTTGAGGTTAGCCGACTGTGATGCAAAGAAGTCATCTATCTCTCCAAAACCAGGAACCTTTTGAATAACCTTTGCACCATTAAATTATCTGAAAAAATGTAACCACCGGACCATAGTCCTGATCCGAGTTAGAAACCACCACACTAAATACCTTATCAGCAAATTTTTCTCTCAAAACCAACCGCCACGATAATGCAATAACCTCTGCCAACTGTTCGAACACCCTATCATCGACGTCCTCAGAACACCCTTCAAAAACATCATAAATATGCGTGTGATTAATCATTCGCTCAGTCGCCTGCAGATCTCCACCGAATTGCTCTAGCCAAGATTCAACAACAACACCATCATATTTACTTTCTAAAAAAACCCCATCCCCATCAACAATAAAGTCAGGAAAAAAAAGCTTGCTCGATAGCAATACATCCTCAGGACTGCAATTATTACTTATATAGGAAAGCTCATCAATCTCGTCTTTTTTCGCCCACTCAGACTTCCAAGATTCATAACGAACCAAGCCGATCATGGGATGAATTGTATTAACTTTCATTATGGAATCTCGTCAGGTTTAGCGGGCCTTGGTGCTGATTTTGTCGAGGGTGACCGAACTCTAATCGTCCCGTCCGGCAATTTATTTCTGCCGTACTCAATTACATGCGGCGTTTGCACATTCGCATGCGCGGCTCCAGTAACGTCAACTCTCTTAACAATCATTCCCGCCGAATCATACACACGCCTGGACATCCCCAACAGCGCCTACTCTTTACTCCAGACTCGCAATCAAAATTAATTAAATCCAAAATAGGCTGTAGCGTCTCAGGGTCTGCCGCATTCCCAAAGTAATATTCATTACCTCCATCGTTTAAAATCTCACCAGGCGTCGCCTTCCAACATAGGGCGAAATACTGTTCGCCTAGCAGCCCCTCTAATGCACCTGCATCCTCATATGTTGAAATTCTTATATAAGGCCCATATTTTCAGTGAACGAGAACCTTGACCTTTCTCCGATTCGCGAATCGATCATAGTTCATCTTACGATACTGTTAAACCCATCCAACTCCTGTTGAGTAGGAGCCCGCTTAGCGCCTCTACTATCAAGGATAGTTGCCCATCGACAGTTTCAAGACCGCACGATAATTCCAGTAATTGCAAGAACTCGCTACATTGATACTCACTATCTTCGCATCCACAAACGGAATAGAACTTGTAGTATTGGCAAGCTCTCGCAAAGCATGGCATCAAGCTGTACTGCAAGCTCGCCCATTCGAGAACCGTGAGCTAGACGAGGACGCGATCAGCAATTAAGAATTGCTGATCGCAAAACCAGCAACTTCGCCTGCGACTTTCGGACCAACTATTTATAATAGGCAGAAATTAGAGCTTTTGCGATTTCACTTTCTGGGAGAGATCCGGACGCCAGCTCCGCCAACTCATCGATCGAAATAAAATTAGAATTTAAATATTCATAAAAAATATCTTGAATTTCTGATTTTTTCACAGCAATAACACCAAACTCCTCATATGCACTTTCAAAGGCAACCCAACTGCATGCGCCATCGCATATAACAATTGGATAACCAACCATCCCGTCAAAAAAGCTGTCAAACCTTCTACTCAACCAAGGGACATCCCTCTCTAAGTCGACCCCATCTATGGAAAAGCAGGAGTTCTCCAACGGCCCACCCCCTGAAAATTTTACAAATACATCTGACTTAAAACTGGAGACGCTATTCAATATCAAGCCCGCAAAAATCTCAACATAACAGAGCAATGGCCTCTCAAAAAACCAATACAAAAACCCATCACCAACAAAAACATTCATCGGCAAGTCTCTGTCAAGGCTAATTACACCTGAAAGCCTATCAAGCAACAACGTCAGGTCTCTATCTCTAACTTCCGAAATAGTCATGGCTATTCCCCTAAAAACCTGATTTTCATAGTTGGTTTTTTCCGCCCATCTATCGTCAACGATGCGGAAGGTTGCTTTGTGGACGTCGAAACGGGGTAGAATCGATAAGTCTTCTGCCCATTAGTTAACACAGTAACTGAACCATCCTGAGAAATTGTTTTCTTATAACCATTCGACTCAAGTATCTGTATGGCGCTACCCTGAGTAATATTGGCCTCAATCTGCCCTGCACTGTTCCGGGTAGCCTTCGGCAAAAACTCAATTGCAGTGGCTTTTGGACTGACCACCGCAACATCAACGCCAGCCGCAGCAAGCCTTTTTGCTAACAAAGCCCTTAGTATAGCGGGGGCACCTGTAAGAGCAAGCGCGGCATCCAGATCCCATGTGACATTACCAACCCCCCCGCCCAGTACAATCGACACCCTTTGCACCAGATCGTCGAGCTCTGCAGGGCTGCTCGAAACACCAGCGATTTCTCTTAAATAAATAGCAGCATTTTTTTCACCAAATTGCTCTCTCCAACTATCAGGAATAACACTTTGATCATCGGCCCAATTGTTACCACCGCTCTGAGACCACTGCGAGTCTGTGTTAAACAACCCATGATCGAGGAACTGCTCAGTAGTCGATTGGAATGCATAAACCTCTGACCCATTGGCGGTTATCGCCTTTTTGTCACTCCAAGTAAGGACTTTGTTTTGAGAGGCTAGACGCTGAATACTGGCTGTCGCGGTCAACAAATCTTCTTCAAAATGCTGCAATTCAGGGCTTCCCGGAGGATAACTCGCCAGAAGAGCCTGTAATCGTGCATTCTCTACTGCATCCATTTG
>NZ_JABWRG010000023.1:0-52389 GCF_014268825.1 Pseudomonas sp. SWRI51
GCGCAGCAGCCCTGAAAACCCAAGGGGCTGCTGCGCAGCCCAACGCGGGGCAAGCCCGCTCGCCACAAGGAGATATGCCTGGCGAAAACAGGGTTGTACAAAACCATAGAATCTCCCACAAGGGCGGCTCACTGCCACACCATCGAGGTCTGGCCCAGATACCTGTGGGAGCTGGCGCCAGCCTGCGATGAGGCCAGCACAGGCTTGTACAAAACCATGAAATCTCAAGCGCCGCCTCAGAAGTCCCAGCGCGTGGTGACCATGAAGTTACGCGGTTCACCGTAGATGGCCGAGTTATAGAACCCGACATTGGTGTAGTAGTACTTGTCGAAGATGTTGTTGACGTTGAGCGTGGCCGACAGGTTCTTGGTGATCTGATAGCGGCTCATCAGGTCCACCACCCAGTAGGACTCCTGGGTGACGTCCTCGTTAACGCCCTTGGGGTTGTTCCAGATCTGTTGCCAGGCTTTGTTCTGCCAGCGTGCGCCACCACCGACGGTGAGTTTGTCCAGGTTTCCACTGAGCTTGTAGGTGGTATAGACGCTCATCTGGTCTTCAGGCTCGAAGGTGGACAGCTTGATACCGTTGCTGTCGCGCACCACTTTGTGGGTGTAGCCGCCTTGTACCTGCCAACCGGGGGCCAACTCGCCGGACATTTCCAGCTCGTAGCCCTTGGTGGTCGCCTTGCTGCCCTTGAACGCGTAGTTGGGCGGGGTCGGCGTCTGGTTGTTGAAGGCATCGTCCGGCACCGAGCGGTTGCTTTCCTTGACCTCGAAGTACGCCAGGCTCGCGTTCAGGCGGCCGTCGAAGAATTCGCTCTTGATGCCGACTTCGTAGTTCTCGCCTTCATCCGGCTCGATCAGCTTGTTGTCGCGGTCGCGGTTGTAGTTTTCCTGGGGCATGAACACGTCGGTGTAGCTGGCGTATACCGAGAAGTTCTCGTTCAAATCGTAAATGGCGCCCGCATAAGGGATGAAACGCCCGGATTCGGTATAGCTCGGGGTCAGGCCGGTCAGGCTGTAATTGACCACGCGGCCGCCCAGCAGCACGTTGAGGTCGTCGGTGACGTTCAGGCGGGTGGTGAGGTACACGCCGGTCTGGCGGATGACGTCGTCGGTGCGCTGCGACACCGGGCCCCAGTCGGGCCTGGGCAGGTTGCCGTGCCAGTTGTTGTAGTCCACACGGTTGGGGACCGAGAAGGTTTCGTCCCAGTAGCCCTTGCCATCCCAGTGGGCCTTGCTGATCGAGCCGCCAAGCACCAGGTCGTGCTCGCGGCCGAGCATGCTGAATGGGCCACTCACGTACAGGTCGGCCGAATCGCTGGTGGTGTCGCCTTTATAGCGTTGCGCGTTGATCTCGGCGCTGCCGTCGGGCAGCGGCTGGTCGAACTGGATGGCGCCCATCTGCGCATCGTAGCCGTTGTACTTGTGGTCCAGTTGCAGCTTGGTGACCCAACCATCGCCCATCTGGTGCTCAAGCGTGGCGAACACCGTGCGGGTGTACTGCTGCCAACTGCTCCAGTCGGTGGCGTTGCTGAACGAGCGCTTGGCATCGTTGCGCTCGCCCCTGGAGTTGAGCAGCGGGAAGCTGCCCGACCAGGTGGAACCCTTGGGGTCGTTGTTCTGGTAATCGGCGCCCACGGTCAGCATCGTGTCGGGGGACAGGTCGAATTCGAGAATGCCGTAGAACACCGAGTTCTCGCTCGAATAGCGGTCGATGAACGAGTGCTTGTCCTGGTAGGCCACCACTGCCCTGCCGCGGACGTTGCCGGTTTCGGTCAGCGGGCCGCTCACATCCAGTTCGCTGCGGTAGTTGTCCCAGGAGCCCGCGCCCAAGGTGGCATGGCCCTGGAAGTCGGCAGTGGGCTTCTTGCGCACCAGGTTGATGGTGCCCCCCAGCGAGCCTGCGCCGCTCAGCAGGCCGGATGCGCCCTTGAGCACTTCGATACGGTCGTAGATGGCCATGTCGCTAAGGGTGTTGCCCGCCGAATAGGCGACGTTGCGCACGGCCGAGGGAATGCCGTCGTACTGGAAGTTGTTGATCGAGAAACCGCGGGAATAGTAGTTGGTGCGGTCGGTGTCATAGGCCGACACGGTAATGCCCGGCGTGTGGCGCATCACCGCGTCGACGCTGTTGAGGGCAAAGTCATCCATGTGCTGGCGGGTAACCACGCTGATCGACTGCGGGGTTTGCCTGGGCGTGAGTACCAGCCGGGTGGCCGTGGCGATGGTGCCGGGCGTGTAGGAGCCGGTGCCCTCGGTGACCGTGCCCAGCTGGTTGCTGATGACGTTGGTTGCACTGAGCTCCACGGCGCCAGCGCTATCGGCGACGGGCTCAAGCGAATAGTTGCCGCCGTTATCCAGAGCCTGAAGGCCGGTACCGGCCAGCAGCACGGCCAAGCCATCGGTAACGGAATGGCTGCCATTGAGCCCGGCGCTGCGCTTGCCGGCAGTGAGCTGGGCATCGACCGACAGCAGGATGCCGGCCTCACTCGCAAAGCGGTTCAGCGCCTGGTCCAGGTTGCCGGCGGGGATGGCGTAGCTGCGCGATTGCTCACTGGCGCTGGCCTGCGCCGCAGGCAGTGCGAGCAACAGCGGGCCGCTGCAGAGCAAACCGGCAAACAGGGCGTGACGAACCGCATGGCTCAGTTGAGAAATGGATGTCGTGGGCAGATACGGCACTCTGAATGTTCCTCTTGAGAATGCTTCTTGGTTGGATTCAAGAGGTATCCCGAGCGAGTCGGCAAAACCGACAAGGGTGGCTGAATTTTTTTTGTAATACCGATGGCTACGCCTGTCAGGCCGCGCTGACGGTGGCCCATAAGCGGGTCAGGCGGTGCACTTTCACCGGCAGCGACTGCTCCAGCGCCAACAGCACGCGGTCGGTGTCTGCCAAGGGGAAAACGCCCGTCAGCGGCAGGCCTGCCACGGCCGGGTCGCAGCGCAACAGGCCGGGGCGATGGCGAGCGAGTTGCTCGACGAACTCGCCCAGCGGCGTGCGTTCGGCGATCAGGCGGCCATCCTGCCAGGCGATGGCGTTGGGGTTGGCCTGCACGACGGCACCGACCTGGTTTGCATCAAACCCGCAACCTTGCCCGGCATGCAGGCGCATGGCCCGAGCATGCCTCGGGCGCAACTCGAGTTCGCCTTCGAATAGCTCGACCTGGCACCGCTCGCCATGCTGATACACCGAAAAGCGCGTGCCCAACGCCTGGATTTCGCCGGCTGCGGTGTCCACGATCAACGGGCGTTGTGCGGCGTCTTGCCCGCTGTCCAGCAGCAACTCCCCTGCTAGCAGGCGAATGCGCCGTTCGCTTGCGCTGAACAGGATATCGACCGCGGTGCCGCTGTTCAGGCTTAGCCGGCTGCCATCGGCCAGGGTGTGCTGAAGGCGTTCGCCGGTGCCGCTGCGCAGGTCTGCCATCGCCTCGCGCCAGGGCAGTTGCGATTGCACGAGGTAGCCGCTGCCGCCCACCAACAACAATGTACCGAGCAGTTTCAGCGCCTGCCGGCGGCGCGCATCGGGCTGCTCGCGCAGCACCGCCAGGGCGGTACCGGTTGGCACACCGCTCAGGGTACTTTGCAATTGCTCAAGGCGCAGCCATGCGCGCTCATGCTCTGGGTCGGCAGCGCGCCATTCGACGAAGCGCCGCAGTTGCTCGCTGTTCAGCTCGCCTCCCCAGTGCAGCATCAACCAGTGGCTGGCCTGCTCGATGATGGTTGCGGCAATGGGCACTTCGCTTTTCATTCGGCGTACAACACCTGATAGCAGGCGGTGATGGCACGCAGCATGTACTTTTGCACCGAGCTGACGCTGACCTGCAGCCGCTCGGCAATCTGCGGATAGGTCAGCCCTTCGAACTGCGACAGCAAAAACGCCTCACGTACCTTGACCGGCATGCTGTCGAGCATGGCATCGATCTGCATCAAGGTTTCGATAACGATGGCCCGGGCTTCCAGCGACGGGGTTTCTGGCTCAGGCAGCGCGGCCAGGCTGTCGAGGTAGGCTTGCTTGATACGCTGGCGGCGCCATTGGTCGATGACCAGGTTACGGGCGATCTGCGCCAGGAACCGACGCCCATCGCCCTGCTCCGGCATGCGGCGCGTGACCAGCAAGCGCAGGAAGGTGTCCTGGGCAATATCCGCCGCTCGCTCGCGGTCACCCAGGCGCACGCGCAGCCAGCCCTGCAACCAGCCATGGTGGTCACGATAAAGGCTATTGAGGGGGTGCGAGGTGGCGTCAGGGGGCACTGTGCTTTCCCAGGAATGAGCTGCGGATAGGAATCAGTTGCGATTGTAGAGTGGGAGCGTGACTTTGGGAACAGATGCAGGGCGGTGGCCAGTTCTATCCCGACAATCAGTCGGTCAGGAGCGCTGTGATTTGACGAAGATGCCTCCACCAAGGCCCCTTGCTAAACTCGCCGCCCTGGATACCGAGAAGCCGCAATGAAATGGACCACAGCAGTGCTCGCTGTCGCTCTCTCGCTGGGCGGGTGCGCGGGTAGCAAACAAACCTGGCAAGCGACTTGTTCGACGGACGCGTCCACCCACCAGACGACCCTGATGGTCAGCCCTGTCGATATAGAAAGTACAAGCTGGATGCTCCCCAGGCCGGTGTACTACTTCCCGGTGATTCGCAAGGAAGGGAATGAGCTGCTGGTTGGGGTGATGTCCGCCGGCAGGGCCAGGCTGCCGGTAGGTACCGTGCAACTGATGGTCGACCAGCACGAGGCCTGGACCATCACCCCGCAGGAGAACCCGGTGAGCCTGTCGCCGGTGGTGTTCTCGAAGGGTGGGGCTGACTCGCAGGGCGCCGCTTCGCAAATGATGGCCCCCTACACATTGGCCTCCGGCGATAAAGCGAAGCGGATCATCCGTGAGCTTGCGGCTGGGCAGACGCTGCGCTACCGCATTGGGGCTATCGATCAAGCGGGTGCGACAACAGGCGAAGCGGTTATCGATCGCTCGTTCGCCCAGGCGCTTCGGGCGATCGGCGTTGATGCCGAGCCCCTGCTACCCGAACCAGCCACTCAACCACGCTGCGCCCAGCGCCACTAGCGCGGTATTGAGACAGACCAGCATGAAGCCGAACCTGACCAGTTCGCCTTCCTCCTTGGCGTGGGTTTTAGCAAGCCCAAGGATCAGCATCACCACCGACAGCGAGCCCAGTGCTGCATGCCCTGCCGCGCTGTTCTGAACGGCCGCCAGCAATAGCCGAGAGGATTCGGGCAGCATCGCGATGGCCGGCATGAAGATCGCGTTGCCGCCGACATTCGACCCGGTCATATAGCCTGACAGCGCGCCAAACACGGCAACCAGCGACGTCGCCGCGGTGGGCGACAGGCCCGCCAGCAGTTGCATCAAACCCGCAAGAAAACCTGCCTTCACCATCATCTGCGACATGGCGAGAAAGAAGAAAATGGTCAGCAATGGCCGTTTCGCCCGCGCCAGCAGCGCAGCAGGCAAGTTGGCCTCGTGGGCTGTGTCGCGTTGTGTGTTGCGCGTGTAAAACCTTAGCCAGATCAGCACCAGAACCAGTGCCAGGCCGGGTGAGGCGAGTGGTTTCCAGGTGACCTGGGCACCCTGTACAACCCAGTGATCTGGCCAGGAGGTAGTCGTCCACAGCACCTTCAACCCGACAATGCAGACAATCAGCACCAGGTACGGCCATGCCTGACGAGGCCATTGCACCGCCCCGCTCCCGCTGTCGTTGCGGTGCAGGCGCCACAGCCCCGCCGCGAGTACCGCTGCTGCCGTCACCAGGCCCGCAGCAACGCCGGCCACTTCCGGCCCCAGCCAACGGCTGGCACCGTAGAGCACGCCCGCAAACAGCAGCCAGAACGCGCCCAACGCCAGCCATTCGCGCATGTTACGAACGCCTGCAAGAAAGAGCGCGGTTGCACTCAGTGCCAAAAATACCGGTGCGCTGGTCAGTGCCGAGGTTGATGCCAGCGCAGAGGCGTCCAGGTGAACCAACGAAGCACCAATCACCGATGCCAGGCCCAGCGTTCCCCACGGCATGATCGCCATACCGGTCAGCGCTATGCGTAGCGCCACCCGGCGTTCGAAGAGGCTGAGCAGCAGCGGCACCGTAGCGATCAATGACACGCCGAAACCGGTCATCGCTTCGAGCAACGGCGCCAGCCCAAGGACGATGAACACTACTTGATCGCCGCGTCCAAGCCCCAGTGAGCGCACCCACTGGCTAAGCGCAAGGTTGACGCCCATACGCTCGATGAAAATCACGAAAACCAGCCCTGGAACGATCACGAACGCCGTACTTGCAAACAGCACGGCGGTGTCTTGCGCGGCGGCCAGCATACTGCCCAGGCGCCACGCATCGGCAGCACCGGCAAACCACAGCACCATGACCAACACAGTGCCTGCCATAGCGGCGTGGACCGGCGGCCTACGCAGCACGACGAGCATGGCTGTAACCAACAGGACAGGGGAAAGATGGAACAGTGCGAGCATGCCGATAATATCCTGTGTGAATTCCAGACCCAGGCTGCGTATGCAGGCTGCTGGCAAGATAATATTTCTCTGCCCTAGATAAAGGCGCGCAGTTTTCTGATAGTTTTCGAGAAAATTTCTCACGGGTTTGCTATGGCAAAGAAGGACGCTGCACCTGAATCCTTGGACAAATTCGACCGCGCCATCCTCGACCTCGTCCAGCGCGACAACACCCTGCCACTGCGCCTTATGGCCGAGCAGGTCAATCTTTCCACGGCCGCCGTTCAGCGCCGCATCAAGCGAATGGAAGAAGGCGGCGTGATCACCGGCAACGTAGCCATCGTCGACCCCACGGCTGTCGGGCGGCCGATCACGATCATTGTGGAAGTCATGGCAGAGCGCACCAGCATCGACGCGCTGGAGGCGATGAAGGCACACTTTGCGGTGCCCGAAGTTCAGCAGTGCTACTACGTCACCGGCGAAGTGGATTTCGTGCTGGTGTTAACCGTTGCCAGCATGAATGAATACCAGGCTTTGGCACGGCGATTGTTTGCCGAAAACGCCAACGTTACCTGGTTCAAGACAATCGTGGCGCTGGACCGGGTGAAGGTCGGGCTGGATGTGCCGAGCGGGGTTTAAGGCTCAAAGCGGCAAACTGCGACGAACCGTTATCGAACTGAAGCAAACATTTTGCATCCTTGTCGGCAGCCCAAGAGTTGCATATGATACTAAGTCTCATTTGCATCGATTCAGTGGCAACTCATGGCATCCGTCGACAGTGCTCAGCTCACGGCTCTTTACGAACAGCAACACCGCTGGCTGCGTGGGTGGCTGTGTCGGCAACTGAGCTGTTCACACCGCGCCGCTGATTTGATGCAGGACACCTTCATGCGCCTGTTGCTCAGCAAAGAGGCGGTTGAAGTCCGACAGCCCCGACCGTTTCTGGCCAAGGTGGCACGTAGCGTCCTGTCCAACCACTACCGCCGCGCACGCCTGGAAAAAGCCTATCTGGATGCGATCCAGGCGCAAGACGAAAACGTGCTGCCAGACCTGGCGACCCAAATGATTATTTTCGAGACACTGGTTCGGCTCGACGAAGCGCTCTGTAAATTGGATGTCGCCGTCAAAAAGGCCTTCCTGTGGTCGCAGCTGGATGGCCTCAGCCATGGGGAAATTGCCGAGCGGCTGGGTATTTCAATCGCTACCGTCAAACGCCACATCATCAAGGCAGGTGCGCAGTGCATGCTGGTGACGGACGCGCTGGAATGACGAGCACTGACAACGCTTTCACCCGAGAACCCGCGCTATCACCGAAAATGTGTGAGGAGGCGATGGCGTGGTGGCTCGATATGCAGGAAGCCAATTTCGATTCACCCGCACAGGCCGCTTTCATGGCATGGCGTGGTGAACACCCGTTGCATGAGTTGGCCTGGGAAAAAGCCTTGGCGCTGGCGGCGCAGCTAGACTCAGTGCGTACCCGAGGCGATCCAGACCTTGCCCGACAGGCCCTGTTGCATTCTTCTGAGAATGGGTTGAGCAGGCGACGGGCCGTCAAGGGCCTTGCCTTGCTGCTGACCACAAGCGCGGGTGCCTGGCTGGCCCGAGACAGCGAAGTGGTTTCGCGCTTGAGCGCCGATTACGCCACGGGCGTTGGCGAGCAGCGACGCGTCGCGCTGAACGCCAACCTGTCGTTTGATCTCAATACCCGCAGCGCGATAAATGTCCGTCATACCGATCATCGCTGGGACCTTCGATTGCTCAGCGGCGAGGTCCTGGTCGACACGGCTTTGAACCAGGCACTTGCCATCGACACCCCTCAGGTTCGTGCGCAGGCGGCCTCGGCGCGCTTCACGGTACGCCAATTGGACAATGGCTCGACTCAGTTGGCGGTCTATCGTGGCTCACTTCAGGTAATCCCGGCAAAAGCGAGCACGTGGACGTCCCTGCAGGCCGGACAATTGGCTCGGTTCGGGCCGCTCGGGCTGGTGGATCAGGCTGCACTGCAAGCCAACGCAGCAGCCTGGACAGAAGGCATGATCGTGGCCAACGGCCAACCGCTGCAGGCTTTTCTGGATGAACTGGGTCGGTATCGTCATGGGCATCTGGGGTGCGAGCGCGCATTGGCCAACCTGCCTGTATGGGGCACCTACCCGCTGGCAGACAGCGATCGAATCATCGATGCCATTGCCCAGACGTTGAAACTGGATGTGCAGCGTTTCACTCGCCTGTGGGTCAACTTCCGCGCCTTGCCGGCAACCGTGTGAGCTATTTTCGTCTTCGATGAGCCGTTTTGATTTCTGGCGAGACTTATAGGCCATACATCAAAAATCATCGGGAAACTTCACATGCATCACCGCAGTGTTTCGTACTACCCAACTTTGCTCGCCACCACAATTGGTTGTGCTACAGCGGTTCTTGTCGCCACATCATCGCCAGTGTGGGCCGCCACCGACAGCAGCGTGCAACATTACGAAATTCCCCCGGCGGCACTGGGCACTGCGCTCACCCAACTGGGTCAGCAAGCCCATTTGCTGCTGTCGTTTCCCAATGACCTGATTGCCGGGCAAATCAGCCCTGGCCTCAAGGGTGACTACACGGTCGATGGCGCCCTGGAAGCGCTGCTCGCGGGCAGCCAACTGGTTGCGGTTCGTCAACCCGATGGACGCTATATCCTCCAGCAAGCGCCAGCCTCTACCAGCCTGGAGCTCCAGAGCATATCCATTTCGGGCAAAGCGCCCGGGTCGACCACAGAGGGTACCGGGCTCTATACCACCTACTCCTCCAGCAGTTCGACCCGCCTGAACCTGACCCCCAAGGAGACCCCGCAGTCGCTGACCGTCATGACCCGCCAGCGCCTGGATGACCAGCGCCTGACCAATCTGAGCGATACCCTCGATGCCACACCGGGTGTCATCGTGTTGCGCGATGGGCTGGGGGCCGAATCCGACGGTTACTTCTCCCGGGGCTTCGAGATCCAGAACTTCGAAATCGACGGTGTGCCCACCGTCAAGCGCATGGACAATTACACCCAGAGCATGGCCATGTATGACCGAGTGGAGGTGGTGCGCGGTGCGACCGGCCTGATCAGCGGCCTGGGCAGCCCTTCAGCGACGATCAACCTGATCCGCAAGCGCCCGACGGCCGAAGCGCAGGCCAGCATCTCTGCGCAAGCCGGTAGTTGGGACCGCTACGGTACCGGCTTTGATGTATCTGGGCCGCTGACCGAAAGCGGCAATGTTCGCGGCCGCCTGGTTGCCGACTTCAACACCGAGCAGTCCTGGATCGACCGCTACAAGCAGGACTCGCAACTGATCTACGGCATTACCGAGTTTGACCTGACTGAAGACACGTTGCTGACCCTGGGTTTCAGCTATCAGCAAACGGACGTCGACTCCCCCATGCGCTCCGGCTTGCCGACCCGCTTCAGCGACGGCTCTCGCAGCGACCTCAAACGCTCGCTCAATTCGGCCCAGACCTGGTCTTACAATGACCATGTTCAAACCAGCTTTTTTACCTCGATCGAGCGGCAGTTCGCCAACGGCTGGAGCGGCAAGATCGAACTGACCCACTCCGAAAACAAGTTTGACGAGGTCTTCAACTACGTCAACGGCAGCCTCAACCCGGACGGAAGCGGTACCACACAGTTGCCAGTGCGCTTTTCCGGTACCCCGCGCCAGAACAACATCGATGCCTACCTGACCGGCCCATTCGGCCTGTTGGGGCGCGAGCACGAGTTGATTGCCGGCGTGACCTTGTCCCACTACTACGAGAACGTGCCAAGCTACGGCGGCTGGAAATACGACTATTCCGGCTCTGCGGCCGGCGCGATCGACAACCTGCTGAACTGGAACGGCGACTCCGTGAAACCTGAGTTCAACGTCACGGGCAAATCGTCTACCGACGAAAACCAATACGCGGCCTATCTCGCCACGCGCCTGCACGCCACCGATGATCTCAGTATCCTGCTGGGCAGCCGGTTGATCGACTGGCACCGTGACATCGAGGATAAACCCTACAACGCCGAGCAAACCAAGACCAAGGAGTCGGAAACCGGCGTCTACATCCCCTATGCTGGCGTGGTGTATGACCTCAACGATACGTGGTCGCTGTATGCCAGTTACACGAAAATCTTCAACCCCCAGTCGTCCTGGGTTCGCGACATCGACAACAAACCACTCGATCCGATGGAGGGCACCGGCTATGAAGTCGGTGTCAAGGGCAGCCACTTCGACGGCAGGCTGAATTCCAGCGTCGCGCTGTTCAAGATCGAGCAGGACAACCTGGCGATCTGGATCGATACCCCGGGCGGTAATACGTACAAGTCGGAACAGGGAACCACTACCAAAGGCGCTGAATTCACCCTGGACGGAGAGTTGGCCGAAGGCTGGCAGGCATCTGCCGGCTATGCCTATGCGGTCAGCACCGACGCTGACGACCAGCGTATCGTTACCAACCTGCCTCGCCACAGTCTCAAGACCTTCACCAGCTATCGCCTGCCGGGGGTTCTGGACAAGCTCACCGTTGGCGGCGGAGTCAACTGGCAGAGCAAAACCGGCACCGACCTGCACACCTTCACTCAAGGTAGCTACGCCGTCACCCACCTTATGGCTCGGTACGACTTCAACCAGCACTTGAGTGCGTCAGTCAATCTGAACAACGTGTTTGACCGTGAATACCTCAGCTATGCCGGCGACCACGGTATGTACGGTGCGCCAAGAAACATCATGACGGGTATCAAGTACAACTTCTGACGGTCGCACGCTTCGTGCTCGACTGGAACTATCGGTTTCAACCCCGTAGCAACGCCCGCAAATCCATGGGTGATCGGCATTACTGGGAATCGATGGCCCGGGAGCGTGCGCCTGTGGCGCTCGACTCCGGGTTTCCCGGCTGTTTGAGCCATACGGGGGCGATCAGGGCACTACTGATCGACAGCTTTGGGTCGGTAGCGGACCGTCACAATCGGCAGCGACCGCCCCATAGCAGTCCTTAGCGGAGGACAGCAATCGGCCAGAAGCGGACACGGCCATCCGCTTCCGGAAAGGCTTTTAGGCCGAAGCAAGCTCGCTACTCTTGATGTTCGCTATAGGCCCTAAGATCGAGGCGTCAAACTCCACTAGAGCTTCCTTGCTGGCTAGCCGCCGAGGCAGATCTGGGTTCGCGAGCGCAGCCTTTCCGATTGCGATGATGTCAGCACCTTCCCCCATTACGGATGACGCGTGCTCAGGCGTGTGCAAGCCACCATTTGCAATCAACGCCACCTTCGGTGCGTGACGACGAGCGTGCGATACGAGGCTGTCATGGCTGGTTGGAAATGCTGGTTTCCAGGCTTCGAATTCCGTGACGTGAATGAAGTCGACTCCAGCATCACTGAGTGAGCCGAAGATGACTTCAGCAGCCTGCTCTCCATCGGCCCATTTGTGCTCGTAGTCATTTACCTTGCTCTGCGAGATTCGAACACCCATAGGCATAGCACCTACAGCCTTCCTTACCGCTTTGACGACTTCAAGGGTGAGGGATAGTCGAGCCTGTACGGGGCCACCCCAGCGGTCGTTACGTTGATTTGTGTAGTCCGTGAGGAATTGATCAAGCAGATATCCATTCGCGCCGTGGATTTCAATGCCGTCGAAATTGGCGGATTTGATTGCCAAGGTTGCAGCCTGTGCGAAGCCTTCGATGGCATCGGCAATATCTTCTTCGGTCATGGCTCGGGGTACGGAGTATTGACCCTCGCCATAGTAAAACTTCATCTGCTCTCCCTTCGGGCGCAGCGCTGAGGGGCCCGCCGAAACGTCGACAAAACGGTTTCCTTGGCTGAGAGCACCTGCGTGCATGATCTGGGCAAAAACTACCCCCTGGTGAGCGTGAATGCTGTCCGTAACCGTTCGCCAAGCCTTGGCCTGCTGGTCATCGGTAATACCGGGCTGGAAGGGGTAGCCCTGCGAGTGCTTCTGATCGGTGTAGATACCCTCTGTGATCACTAGGCCAAAGCCTCCTTGGGCGAAGCGCTCGTAATACTGGGCCATTTCCTGAGTCACGAGCCCCGTCTCGGTGGCGCTGACGCGTGTCATGGGCGCGACCGCCATGCGATTCGTCAAGGAGCAGCCGGAAATATCATATGGAGTTAGAATTCGTGAATTGAGCATCGTCAGTCTCGTTTGTGTTTTCTGCCGAGTAAGGCTTTCCACAGAGGTTATGCAACAGCCGAGACAATGAAAATTGGGCGTAATGGATAAAGCGCTTTATCACAAAGAGATATAAAGATGCAGATTTCGGACGTTGAGGTGTTTGCAGCCATTGCTGAAAGCGGCAATCTTTCGGGCGCAGCTCGGCGGCTAGGACTGTCTCCCATGGCCATATCGCGGCGGCTAGTTGCTCTTGAACGCGAGCTGGAGGTTCGGTTGGTACATCGGACCACTCGCTCGGTTTCGCTTACGCCTGAAGGGGAGATTTTCCTGCCATTCGCTAAGACGCTTCTTGACGCGAGCGAGGCGGCTAAAGCTACGTTAGGGACAAACGCAGGAACGGCCAGCGGTGTGTTGAAGGTGACGGCTCCGACAGTGTTCGGCCAGGCCGTCATCATGCCGCTCATTCCGCGTTTATTGGCTGAGCATCCTGCTCTGCAAATAGACCTCCACCTCTCGGACAGCATCCTAGACATCGTCAGCCTTGGAATCGACGTGGCTATAAGAATTGCGACCCTTCGCGATTCTGGCTTGGTTGCTCGTTCGCTGGCCCCCAATCCCCGCGTGCTGTGCGCAAGCCCCGCTTATTTAGAGCAGCACGGCGCGCCCACTACTTTTGCTGATCTACGCCAGCATCGTTGCATAGCACTTCACGGTATGCCGCATTGGCCTTTCGTCCAACGAGGGGAAACAGTTGGCTTTAAAGGTGAAGGCACGTTTACTGCGAATAGCGTCGAAGCGGTGCGCACCGCGAGCAAACAAGGGTTGGGGCTAGCAATGCTCACGTACTGGGATGTTCGTGACGATCTTGAGAGTAACAGCTTGCGGCTGGTGGAGCTGAAGGATGCAACTCCCGAACAACTTTTTATTACGGCTGTGCTTCCAACTCGGCAACAGGTGCCACATCGTGTGCGTGTCTTCCTCGACCAGCTAGAGGCATCTCTTGGCAGTCAGACGTGACCGCTATTGGCTGATTGCTGCTCCGAACGAAGGGCAGCTTTGGGTCGTAAGCGGTCAGTCGAAAATGGCCGTTCTCAACCCGCCCTCCCCCCAACTTGAATCCCCCCGCCCCAACGTCCACCATAGGCCGAACCCGCCTGTAGACTTTTTTTCCACGCAGGCCCTCGCCCCCACCCCGTGGCAGACCATGAAAACCAAGAACTACCAGACCATCGCCGAGAGCATCGCCCTGCTGCTGTTCCCCCATGCCGAGGTCGTCGTGCATGAGGTCAAGAGCCAGAGCATCGTTCATATCGCCAACAACTTTTCCAAGCGCAAGCTGGGCGATGACTCGGCGTTGGAACAGGACATGGACGAGTTTCGCCGCTCGCCGAGCATCGGCCCGTACGAGAAGACCAACTGGGATGGGCAGAAGCTGCGCTCGGTGACCAGCGTGCTCTATGACGAGCAAGGCGAGCCTGAGTACTTGCTGTGCATCAACCTGAATTTCTCGGTCTTGCAGCAGGCCCACGAAGCGTTGAGTGCGTTCTTCCAGGTCAGCCGGCTGATTGCGCAGCCAGAGGCGCTGTTCAAGGATGACTGGCAGGAGCGGATCAACACGTTCCTGCAAACCTGGCTGCGCGAGCATGGCTTGTCGCTGCGTACCCTGGCTGCAAAAGACAAGCGCAGCCTGGTTCAGGCGTTGTATGCCGAAGGCGCGTTCGAAGGCCGCAGCGCGGCGGACTATGTGGCCAATGTGCTGAACATGGGGCGGGCGACTGTTTACAAGTACCTGAAGGAACTTCGCGGCTGACGGGATGGCTTGGGTTTTACCCATGGCTTTCAAGGTTTTTGAGTGAAGGCGCCAATTCGGCACCAGACAATTCTCCTTGTGGTGAGCGGGCTTGCCCCGCGTTGGGCTGCGAAGCAGCCCTAAACCCACATCCATCAAAGCGTTGAATGCTGTTGTGCAAACACCGAGCAGCAGCGCGTGCACTTTGAACAGCACAGACCTCAGGGCCGCTTCGCAGCCCAACGCGGGGCAAGCCCGCTCACCACAAAAAAACTCACCGTCGTTAACTGTCAGCAGGCTTGCCACAAAAAGAATATGAGTCTACCGTAGACAAATATTCCACAATGGCGAGCACCTTCCCGTGCCCGCTCGCCCCGATTGCCGAGAGGAACACGATGTCCGCCGATGCCAACACCCTGCTCTCCCTGTATGAAGCCATCAGCGAAGCGCACGAAGCGCTGCGCCCGCAGGTCAGCGTCACCCCACTCAGCCACAGCGCGCATCTGTCTGCCCTGACTCAGTGCCAGGTCTACCTGAAATGCGAACACCTGCAACACACCGGCTCGTTCAAGTTCCGCGGCGCCAGCAACAAGCTGCGCCTGCTGCCTGAAGCACAGCGCGCGGCCGGCGTGGTCACGGCGTCGTCCGGCAACCACGGCCAGGGGCTCACGCTTGCCGGCAAGCTGCTGGGCGTGCCAGTCACGGTGTACACCGCCACCACGGCCTCCAAGTACAAAATCGATGCCATCCGCGCCTTGGGGGCCGAGGTGGTCAGCCTCGACCTGGACCCACTCGGGGTGGAGCTGGAAGGCGGGCGCCAGGCCGAGTTGCAGGGCAAGCCATTCGTCTCGCCCTACAACGACCCACAGGTGATCGCAGGCCAAGGCACCATCGGCATCGAACTGTTCCAGCAGCAGCCCGAACTGGACGCGGTGTTCGTGGCGGTTGGCGGTGGCGGGCTGATTTCCGGGATTGGCGCTGCGCTGCGGGCGCTCAGCCCGAAAACCGACATCATTGGCTGCTGGCCGCAGAACGCGCCGACGCTGCAGCGCTCGCTTGAAGTGGGGCACATCATCGAAATGCTTGAAGACGAAACGCTGTCCGATGGCACCGCCGGTGGCGTAGAGCCAGACAGCATTACCTTCCCCCTGTGCCAGAGCCTGATTACCCGCACGGTGCTGGTCAGCGAGGATGAAATCAAAACCGCCATGCGCGATGTCGCCAGCGGTGACCGCTGGATCATCGAAGGCGCCGCAGCGGTGGCCGTCGCCGGCATGAAGAAACTCGCCGAGCAATACCGCGGCAAGCGCGTGGCGGTGATCATTTGTGGGCGCAACATCACCTTCGAGAAGTTTCTTGGGGCAGTGCAATGAAGGTATTGAGCAAAGCGCAAATCGTCGCCAGCCTGGACCTGGAACTTGCCGTGCAGCGCCTGCAGGAAGGTTTCGTCGCGTTCTCGGCGGGCCAGGTGCAAGTGCCGCCGGTGCAGGCGTTTGCCTTTAACCAGGCCAACGGCGACTGCTGCGTAAAGTCGGCCTTTGTAGAAGGCAGTGACACCTTCACGGTAAAGGTGTCGACCGGCTTCTACAACAACCCGGCCAAGGGCCTGGCGAGCAACGACGGCCTGATGATGGTGCTGTCGGCCACCACCGGCCAGCCACTGGCGCTGCTGCAGGATGAAGGCTGGCTGACGTGCATCCGCACAGCACTCGCTGGGCGCATCGCCGCACGCCTGTTGGCACCCCGCCAGGTCAACGCTATTGGCATCATCGGCACCGGCACCCAGGCGCGCATGCAGCTAGAGCAACTGCGCGCCGTCACCGACTGCCGCAAGGTGATTGCCTGGGGGCGCAACGAGCCTGGGCTGGCTGCGTTCGAAGCCTTTGCCCATGGGCTGGGGTTCCAGGCCAGGACCACACGCGACGCCGCCGAGGTGGCCGGCATGGCCAACCTGATCGTTACCACCACCCCGTCCCGCGAGCCGTTGCTGCAAAGCCACTGGGTGCAGCCCGGCACTCATATCACCGCAGTCGGCGCTGACACTGCCGGCAAGCAGGAACTCGACCCTGCGCTGGTGGCACGGGCCGACCGCATCATCGTCGACTCGCTGGTGCAATGCAGCCAGTACGGCGAAATCTCCCACGCGCTCAAGGCCGGGTTGATCAGCTTGGGCCAGTTGGCTGAGCTGGGCGCCCTGCTGGCCGGGCAGGCCAAGGGCCGCGAGGATGACCAACAGATCACCCTGGCCGACCTGACCGGTGTCGCGGTGCAGGATGCGCAGATTTCCAACTGCGCCCTGGCCTGCATGCATAGCTGATGCTCGGCTACCTAACGCTGGGCAATGCACGGGGAGACAAACAACTCCCCGCGCCACGCCCCGCGCAGGGTACGCCAGGCGACCAGTAGCCACAGCATCGTCAGCGCCACCACCAACAGCTGGCCAAACACGCTGAAAAAGCCCAACCCGAGCCAGGCCGCCAGTTTCAAGGTGGCCAGGCAGTACACCCCAAGCGGAAAGGTGAACCCCCACCAGCCGAGGTTGAACGGCATGCCCTGGCGCATGTAGCGCAGGGTGATCAACACGGCAGTGAGCAACCACCACAACCCGGCGCCCCACAGCACCAGCCCCGCCACCAGCCCAAGGCCACGCGCCACCTCGCCCAGGCTGCCAAGGCCATTGGCGGCGAACACCGCCGGGGCGTCACCGCCCAGTAGCAGCATGCCCAGTGCACCGGTGCCGATCGGGCCCAGCGCCAGCCAGCTGGAGGCGGCCATGTTGGCCGGCGGCAATTTGTGCAGGGCCATGCGCAGCATGAGGATGGTCAGGATGCTGAACGCCACCGGCAGCGACACCGCCCACAACACGTAGCTGGTGATCACCACCTGAAACTGCCCCTGCGCATCGCCCAGGTGCGGCGCCAGCAGCCCCCCGCTGGCGGCGGCGACTTCGGCGGCCACCACCGGCAACAGCCAGACTGCGGTCATCTGGTCGATGCTGTGCTCCTGGCGGGTGAACATCAGGTAGGGGATGGCCACCCCGCACAGTAGCGCCAGCCCCACATCCAGCCACCACAGCGCCTCCACCCAAGGCACAACGGCCTCACCCCAACGCGCCAGGCCGAATACCAGCGCGCCGTTGAGAATGGTGGCCAGGCCCATGGGGATGGTGCCGAAGAACATCGACACCGTGGAGTGGGCGAAAATGCGCCGCGCCTCGTCGAAGAACAGCACCCAGCGGGCGCCATACAGGACGCAGAACAGGCTGAACAAGCCAATCGTCAGCCACCACAGGCCTTCAGCCAGGCCATCGAGCAGCGCAATGTGCAACTGATGAAACGCCAAGGCCAATACGCCTGTGCCCATGGTCGCGGCGAACCAGTTGGGGGTGAATTGGCGGATCACCTCGCGGGGGTGGGCCAGTGCGCTGAAGGGGCGCCAGCAGGCAGGGCGCGTTGGGGTGCAGGGCATGGGTTGTCTCCGGGCCTTGTGTAAGGTGGAATCAATCTTATGCCTTCAAGGAATATCTATATAACGGGTATTTTCTCTAACTGTTATCGGTTTTGAAGATATACGGGAATACTGCCTCTGGGCTTATGCTACAGCCGGCTCTCTGCTCACAAGGATGCGTCATGCTCGCCGCACTCAAAGGCTACCCCAGCGCGGTACGCCTGCTGCTGTTCACCACCTTCACGCTGACCATGGCCCGCGCTATCACCCTGCCCTATCTGGTGGTTTACCTGGCAACGCATATGGGCCTGTCGGTCGGACGGGTCGGCTTGCTGGTCGGTGGCGCGATGTTTGTTGCCTCGGCGCTGTCGCTGTATGGCGGGCACCTGGTCGACCGGCTGCGCAACCACACGCTGATCGTGGTCTGCAGCGCAGTGTTCGGCTTGTCGTTCCTGGGCATTGTCGCCAGCACCTGGGCGTTGCCGTTCTTCTGTTGCCTGGTGGTGGCCTATCTGGCCCAGACGGTGGTGGACATCGCCGCCAAGGCCGGCTTCTGCGCCCTGCTGCCCGAGGCGCGGCGAGCCGAAGCCTTCGCCATCAAATACACCTTCAACAACATTGCCTGGGCTGCGGGGCCAATGCTTGGGGTGTTGTTGATCGAGCTCGATGACCATCTACCATTTCTGTTCAGCGCGGCGATCGGCCTTGGCCTTGCAGTGTTTTATCAGCGCTTTGGTGAACGCGGCCTGGCAAGCCCCGCACAGGACAAAAGCACAGCCGGTTTCGCCCAAGTGGGGTTAAGCCTGCTGCGGGACACGCGGCTGGTCTGCTTCACCCTGGGCGGCATGCTCAGCGCCGTGGTGTTTGGCCAGTTCACCGCGTACCTGTCGCAGTACCTGGTGGTCACCCTGCAAGACCCGGTGCAGGTCGCGCGCCTGGCCGGCTACCTGGTCACCAGCAACGCCCTGACGGTGATCGCCCTGCAGTACGTAATCGGCCGGCGCATCAGCCGCCAGCACCTGCTGCCCTGGCTGATGACCGGCATGGCGCTGTTCATCGCCGGTTTGCTGGGGTTCTCCATGGCGTCGTCAGTCCCGGCCTGGTGCCTGGCCATGGTGGTCTTCACCCTGGGCGAAATCATCGTGATCCCGGCCGAGTTCATGTTCATTGACCTGATCGCCCCGCAGCCGCTGCGCGGCGTGTATTACGGCGCGCAGAACCTGTCGAACCTCGGCGCCGGCCTGGGCCCTGCGTTGGTCGGCGCAGCGCTTGGCTGGATGGCGCCTGCCGGGGTGTTCTATCTGCTGATCGGCTCGGTAATACTGGCGGCGGTCTTCTATCGCCTGGGCACCCGCCGCAGCCACTGAGGCCATAGCCTGCGACGTCCTGCCACTGCGACCAACGTCGGCGCTGACGAAGCCTCTGGCGCGTGCCAGACTGATTGATCGGGACCGCGTTCCATTTCTTGCTCCGGAGTTTGCATGTCGTTGTCCAGCGGGCTGATCGCCGCCGTCGCCCTCGGCTATATGGCCGTCATGTTTGCCATCGCGTTTTATGGCGACCGCCGCAGCACCCCGCTGCCCCCGCGCGTGCGCGCGTGGGTGTACAGCCTGTCGCTTGCGGTGTACTGCACCAGTTGGACCTTCTTCGGCGCGGTCGGCCAGGCCGCCGAACAGCTGTGGGCGTTCCTGCCGATCTACCTGGGGCCGGTGCTGCTGCTGGTTTTCGCGCCCTGGGTGGTGCAGAAGATGGTGCTGATCAGCAAACAGCAGAACATCACCTCGATTGCCGACTTCATTGCCGCCCGCTACGGCAAGTCGCAATCGTTGGCGGTGGTGGTGGCGCTGATCTGCCTGGTCGGCGTGTTGCCGTATATCGCCTTGCAGCTCAAGGGCATCGTGCTCGGGGTGAACCTGCTGATCGGCGCCAATGCCGACGCCACCGGCAGCCGCGTGCAGGACACGGCGCTGGTGGTGTCGCTGGTGCTGGCGCTGTTCGCCATCGTGTTCGGTACCCGCAGCCTGGATGTGACCGAGCACCACCGGGGCATGGTGCTGGCCATCGCCTTCGAGTCGATCGTCAAGCTGCTGGCGTTTCTGGCGGTAGGCGTGTTCGTGGTGTTCAACCTGTACGACGGTTTTGACGACCTGTTCACCCAGGCGCGCCAGTCGGTGCAGTTGGACAGCTACTGGAAAGAGACCATCAACTGGCCGTCGATGGTGGTACAGACCGCCGTGGCGATGATGGCGATCATCTGCCTGCCGCGCCAGTTCCACGTCACTGTGGTTGAGAACATCGAACCCCAGGACATGCGCCTGGCGCGCTGGGTATTCCCGATGTACCTGGCGCTGGCTGCGCTGTTCGTAGTGCCGATTGCCCTGGCCGGGCAGATGCTGCTGCCCGGCACGGTGATGTCCGACTCGTTCGTGATCAGCCTGCCACTGGCCGAGGCGCACCCAAGCCTTGCCCTGCTGGCGTTCATTGGCGGCGCGTCGGCGGCCACCGGCATGGTGATCGTCGAGGCGGTGGCGCTGTCGACCATGGTTTCCAACGACATGCTGCTGCCCTGGCTGCTGCGGCGCAACAACGCCGAGCGCCCGTTCGAGGCATTCCGCCACTGGATGCTGTCGGTGCGCCGCGTGACCATCGTGGTAATCCTGCTGCTGGCCTACGTCAGCTACCGTCTGCTCGGTTCCACCGCAAGCCTTGCCACCATCGGCCAGATCGCCTTCGCCGCCGTGACCCAGCTGACCCCGGCCATGCTGGGCGCGCTGTACTGGAAGCAGGCCAACCGCCGTGGCGTGTTCGCAGGCCTGGCGATGGGTATTTTCCTGTGGTTCTACACCCTGGTGCTGCCGATCACCGCCCACAGCCTGGGCTGGCCCCTTGAGCTGTTCCCCGGCCTTGCCTGGCTGCACGGCAACCCGCTGAATTTGCCGATTACCCCGCTCACCCAGGGCGTGGTGTTGTCGCTGGCAGGTAACTTCACCCTGTTCGCCTGGGTGTCCATCCTGTCGCGCACACGGGTATCGGAGCACTGGCAGGCGGGTGCGTTCATTGGCCAGCAAACCAGCGCCCGGCCCAGCAGCAAGCCGCTGCTGGCGGTGCAGATCGACGACCTGCTCAACCTGGCCGCACGCTTTGTCGGCGAGGAGCGCGCCCGGCAGAGCTTTATCCGCTTCGCCTACCGCCAGGGCAAAGGCTTCAACCCCAACCAGAACGCCGATGGCGACTGGATCGAGCACACCGAGCGGCTGCTGGCCGGTGTGCTGGGCACCTCGTCCACCCGTGCGGTGGTCAAGGCGGCCATCGAAGGGCGCGAGATGCAGCTCGAAGATGTGGTGCGTATCGCCGACGAAGCCAGCGAAGTGCTGCAGTTCAACCGCGCACTGCTACAAGGCGCCATCGAGAACATCAACCAGGGCATCAGTGTGGTCGACCAGAACCTGCACCTGGTGGCCTGGAACCGCCGCTACCTTGAGCTGTTCAACTACCCCGAGGGGCTGATCAGCGTCGGCCGGCCCATCGCCGATATCATCCGCTACAACGCCGACCGCGGCCTGTGCGGCCCAGGCGAGGCGCAGGTGCACGTGGCGCGGCGCCTGCACTGGATGCGCCAGGGCCGGGCGCACTCCTCCGAGCGGCTGTTCCCCAACGGCCGGGTCATCGAGCTGATCGGCAACCCCATGCCCGGCGGTGGTTTTGTCATGAGCTTCACCGACATCACCCCATTCCGCGAGGCCGAGCAGGCCTTGCGCGATGCCAACGAGAGCCTGGAGCAACGGGTTGCCGAACGTACCCATGAGCTCTCGCAACTCAACCAGGCGTTGTCGGAGGCCAAGAGCCGCGCCGAGGCGGTCAGCCAGTCCAAGACCCGCTTCCTGGCTGCGGTCAGCCACGACCTGATGCAACCGCTGAACGCCGCGCGGCTGTTCTCCGCCGCCCTGTCGCAGCAAGCCGAAGGCTTGAGCGAGGAAGCCGGGCAACTGGTGCAGCACATGGACAGCTCGCTGCGCTCGGCCGAAGAGCTGATCAGCGACCTGCTGGACATCTCGCGCCTGGAAAACGGCAAGATCACCCCGGACGTCAAAGCGTTTGCCCTGAACGATCTGTTCGACACCCTGGGCGCTGAATTCAAGGCGCTGGCCGCCGAAAAAGGCCTGGCGTTCCGCTTGCGTGGCAGCCGCCTGCGCATCGACAGCGACATGAAGCTGCTGCGCCGGGTGCTGCAGAACTTCCTGACCAACGCCCTGCGCTACGGCAAAGGCCCGATTCTGCTAGGTGCGCGGCGCCAGGGTGGGCAGCTGTGGCTGGAAGTCTGGGACCGTGGCCCCGGTATCGCCGACGACAAACTTCAAGTGATCTTCCAGGAATTCAAACGCCTGGACAGCCACCAGACCCGCGCCGAAAAAGGCCTGGGGCTGGGCCTGGCGATTGCCGATGGCCTGTGCCGAGTGCTCGGCCACCCGCTTGAAGTGCGCTCATGGCCAGGCAAGGGCAGCGTATTCCGCGTCGGCGTGCCCATCGCCCGTAGCCCCGCGCCGGTGCTGCAGGCCCCGGTTGAGCAACCCGGCCAACCCCTGGCGGGGTTGCAAGTGCTGTGCGTGGATAACGAAGACAGCATTTTGATCGGCATGCACAGCCTGCTCAGCCGCTGGGGCTGCCAGGTGTCCACGGCGCGCAACCAGGCCGAATGCGAGGCGCTGCTGGCCAAGGGCTTGCGCCCGCACCTGGCGCTGGTGGACTACCACCTGGACGACGGCGAGACCGGCACCGGGCTGATGGGCTGGCTACGGGCGCGCCTGGGCGAACCGGTGCCGGGGGTGGTGATCAGTGCCGACGGGCGCAACGAAACCATCGCCCTGGTGCATGCCGCAGGCCTGGACTACCTGGCCAAACCGGTCAAGCCTGCCGCCTTGCGCGCCCTGCTCAATCGGCATCTGAGCCTGGTTCAGTAACCGGCTCCTCGCCCAGCGCGCGCTCGATCAGATCGGCCGGCAAGCTTTTGCTGGCCCGGGCGCCGAGCAGCTTCAGTTGCTCGCTGCGGCTGACCAGGTTGCCGCGCCCCTCGCAGAGTTTGTTGCGCGCCGCGGCATAGGCTTTGTCGACCTGTTGCAGGCGGTTGCCCAGCTCGTCCAGGTCCTGGATGAACAACACGAACTTGTCGTACAGCCACCCGGCACGCTCGGCAATTTCGCGGGCGTTCTGGCTCTGGCGCTCCTGCTTCCACAGGCTGTCGATCACCCGCAAGGTGGCCAGCAGTGTGGTCGGGCTGACAATCACGATCTGCCGGTCGAACGCTTCCTGGAACAGGTTCGGCTCCGCCTGCAAGGCTGCGGCAAACGCCGCCTCGATGGGCACGAACAAAAGCACGAAATCCAGGCTGTGCAGCCCGTCGAGGCGGTTGTAGTCCTTGCTCGACAGGCCTTTGACATGGCTGCGCAGCGACTGCACATGCTGCTTGAGGGCGCTTTCGTCGTTACCGGACACCCACTGCTGATAAGCGGTCAGGCTGACCTTGGCGTCGACCACTATCTGCTTGTCACCCGGCAGCATGATCAGTACGTCGGGCTGGAAGCGCTCGCCATCGGCGCTTTTCAGGCTGACCTGGGTCTGGTACTCGCGGCCCTTCTCAAGGCCTGCGTGCTCCAGCACCCGCTCCAGAATCAGCTCGCCCCAGTTGCCTTGGGTTTTCTGGCCCTTCAGCGCCTGGGTAAGGTTGGTGGCTTCGTCTGACAGGCGCAGGTTGAGCTGTTGCAGGCGTTCAAGCTCCTTGCCGAGCGAGAACCGTTCGCGGGCTTCTTGCTGGTAGCTCTCTTCGACACGCTTTTCGAACGCCTGGATGCGCTCCTTCAACGGGTCGAGCAACTGGCCAAGGTGCTGCTGGCTGGTCTGGGCGAAGCGCTGCTCGCGTTCGTCGAATATCTTCCCGGCCAGCTCGGCAAATTGCGCACGCAAGGTATCGCGAGCCTGCTGCAAGTCTTCCAGGCGCTGCTGGTGGCTGTCCTGCTGCTCGCGCAGCTCGGCTTCCAGGCGCGCGGCCTGGGCCTCGAGGCGGCGCAGTTCGGCTTCGCGGTTGACGCGCTCCATGTGCCAGGCGTGGGCGGCGTCACGGGCGTTGTCGCGGTCGATCTGCAACAGCTCAAGCTCGCGGCCCTGGGCGGCCAGTTGGGTCTGTTTGAGGGTGTTGGCTTCAGTGAGGTCGCTGACCTCGTCGCGGTTGGCGTCGAGCTGCGCCTGCAAGCCTGCCTGGGCCAGCAACGCGCTGTTCAGGCGCTCTTCAAGCAAGGTTTGCTCGGCGGCCCGAGCGCCCTGGCGGCGCTGCACCTGCATGACCCACGCCAGGCAAGGCAAAGCCCCTGCCACCAAGCCCAGCAGAATGCTGGTCAGATCAACAGCCATGGTTACCCCAACGCTCAATGACGAATGCTGCGCAGCTTATCAGGGCTAGCCCAGGCCGCGCTTATGCCTGCTCGGTTTCCGGCGCCTGGCACAGGCGTGCGTACTCCTGCTGTGCGCGGCTGTCGCCTGCGCGGGCGGCCTGGCGCAACAGGTCATGGCCGATGCGCCGGTCGCGGGCACTGCCGCAATCCCGGCAGAGCATCTGCCCAAGCCGGCTTTGCGCAACGACCACGCCTTGGCGCGCCGGCTGCTTGAGCATGCGCCCGGCCAGGTGTTTGACGCGGGGTTTGTCACCCAGGCGCGGGCTGTCGAGCAGCCACAGGGCCACTTTCAAGGAAAAGCGCTTTTCAGCGGGCAACGACGGGGATGCAGCAGAGGGGGGGTGAGATTTACCGAGGAGCTTCATGACCGACAGCGAGGGTGGACTCAAGAGGCGCGCCACTCTACTCCCTTTTTGCGCTGTGGCCCAACCCGGAGCGTAGCAATGCGCGCTTTTTTTCGAGGTTTTTTTCTTGACGATCAGCAGGCAAAAATGCAGCTGCGCTTTGGACGATTGATTGTAGGACATTACGGCAAAGCGCTGGCACGCCCGTCCTAGAGCAAGCCCTCGGGACAATCCACAGAACCTGTGGATAACTCGGTGGACAACCCCGGCATACAACCCGCAAACCCTTGTGAAATGGGGCCTACAGTCAAACTGACGATTTTTTCACCAGTACAAATTAGTGTTTTTTTTCATTGACTTAAGCGTGCGGCCAAGTCATCGGCAAAGCATCCACAGCCTGTTGCAGTCTGGTTACAGGTGCCTGCCCGCGTGTGTACAAGTGCACCAGCAGGCGGCACGGCGATGCACGAAAACCGCACATTCATGGCAGCTACCCTGGGTTTACCCCTCTTCCCAGCAGCCCGCAAAGACGACATAATGGCCGGCTTGGCGAGGCACCAGCAAAACGCTTGCCAACGTCAATTTTCTGCTGTACTGTTCGCCCCGTTAGTACACCAGCTGAAAGTCAATTCTGGCCATCAAGTCCTTGCAGCCTCGCTCGCACCTTTTGCCTGCGCTGCCCCCTCGGACGGCCCATTCGCTGATTCACTCTGCAAACCATTGCCCGAGCGCGAATCACGTCTCAGATTGATCAGGATCTTCCCCGGCGCCTAGAACCTTGGCCCGGAGTGTTGCCTGCCTTCTGTAGTACCTACCAGTCAGCCCAGCGCCTACATTTAATTGCGCACCTCTGGCTGCCCTGTTCCAGTCAGGTTATTCGTCTCCGTAATAAAGACGTCACTGGAACGTTTCTATTGTGCACGGATCAGACACCGTGTCTTTCGCAGGAACATTCTAAACATGTGCCAACAACAACAGATCCACGCCGCATTCGGCAAACTCTCTCAGGCCTTCGCTCCACTGACGTGCCTTATCGTTGCCCCCCGCAAGGGCAGCTTCAGTTTTACCCTGGTCGACGAATATGGCGTCGCCTGTCACACCGAGCGCCTTTACCCGGACCAATACAACCGGGCAGAACCGCTGCAAGCTGTGATCGAGCGCACCCGCCAGTCGCTGACCGCATGAATGAATGGCGGCAGATTCACAGCATGAATAACCGCCATTTTTTGCAGCCTGAGTACGATGAGCTTAATTGCCTACGGGCATATGCCCAGCACTCTCAGGCTGCAATCGATTTAAAAACAGCCCTTTACAGCACGCTTATCACACTACACTTCAACTCGAGCGGTGCAGACCGCTTCCGACGGGCCTGATCCCCCACCAGCTGCCAAGCTCCAGCGCCCGTCGGCCCTTTGCAGATGAGGGCATCATGGGCATTGCTGCGAACGAGTTGAGTCAATACGTGATCCGGCCAACGCTGGTTTACCTGAATCGTTACTGCCAGAGCGCCGAAGCTTTGTTACTGGGCGTTGCGGCAAGCCAGTCGGCATTGGGCGCGGCCCTGCACGACCGGCGCGGTCACGGGCTGTACCGCATCACCAGCCAACGCCACCGCGTGCTCTGGGACGACTTCCTGGCCCGAGACCCGGACCTGGCCAGCCTGGTACGCGGCCTTGCCAGCCAACACGCCTTCTTGGGCGGCCCCCACCTGGAACTCACAGTCAACCTGCGCTACGCCACGGCCATTGCCTGGATGCTGATCGAGGAGCAGGCCACCCCATTGCCTGCCGCCGACGACCTGCAAGGGCTGGCACGAATCTGGCGCCAAACATTCCACCCACAGGGACGCTTGCGTGACTTCACCCAGGCCTGGCACCACTGCGTCGAGCCGGCAGCCACCGTTACCATATGAGAAAACCTCTCATATAAAACTCTGAAAAATGGAATTATGGTCGGATTGTCCTACAAAACCGCTCTATCTCCTGCGTTTTAGCCTATAGCGTGGAGCGAGATTTGTTGGTAGCTTTTCGCCCCGGAGAACCCAAGGAGTTTCTAATAATGAAAAAAGTAATGCTCAAAACCTCCCTCGGCATCGCCGTGGCCATCGCTTCAAGTCAACTGTTCGCGTCGGGCTTTGCGCTCAACGAACAGAGCATCAGCAGCATGGGGACAGGTTTCGCGGGTCGTTCTTCTTCTGCCGAAGATGCCAGCACCGTTTATGGCAACCCTGCCGGGATGTCGCGCCTCAAGCGCGAGCAGATCACCGTCGGCGCCGCCGCGGTCATTGCCAAGACCGATATTTCCGGGCCTGGCAGCAGCAAAGGGGGGGAAACCGACGGTGACATGGTGCCGGTCGTCGGCGTACCGATGGGTTACTACGTCAAACCGCTGGATGACCACTGGAGCATCGGCTTCGGGGTCTACGTGCCATTTGGCCTGGTGACCGACTATGGTAGCGACGACGCCGCTCGCTACTGGGGCAAAAAGAGCCACGTTGAAGTGGTGACCTTCCAGCCAACCGTCAGCTACGCGTTCAACGACAAAGTGTCGATCGGCTTCGGCCCGACCATCAACCGTATCGAAGGTGAGCTGGGCTCAAACCTGGCAAGCCTATCGCCGCTGGCCCCGGCCGATGGCGAGGTCAAGATCAAAGGTGACGATACCGCCGTTGGTTACAACATCGGCATCCTCGTGCAAGCCACCGACCGCACTCGCCTGGGCCTGACCTACCACTCGATGGTGGACTACAAGCTTGAAGGCAAGACCAAGGTCAATTACCCGCTGCTGGGCCTCAATGACTCCAAGTTCGACGCGACCTTGAAGATCAAGACGCCGGAATCGGTCGACTTCTCCGTCACCCATGAACTGGATGACCAGTGGACGGTGTACGCCGGCAGCACCTGGACCCGCTGGAGCCGCCTGGAAGCCATCGTCGTCAACAACGAGGTGCCGGCAGGCGCTGCAGGCCAGTTCGCAACCATCAGCGAAGAGCAGAACTGGCACGACACCTGGGCACACGCTATCGGTGCTTCGTACAAGGTCAACAAAGAGTGGACCTTGCGCACCGGCTTCACAGTGGACCAGTCGCCGACCAACAACACCAACCGCTCCCCACGCATCCCTACTGGCGATCGCAAGATCTTCAGCCTCGGTGCCGGTTGGAGCCCTTCGGATGACCTGACCATTGACGTGGCCTACTCCTACCTGTGGGAAGAGGACACCAAGGTCAACAACCAGCCGGACGGCCCGGTTCAGAACGCTCTGCGTGGCAGCTACCAGGCCAAGTACGAAAACAGCGCCCATGGCGTAGGTGCTTCGCTGACCTATCGCTTCTAAGCCGCAGCGTACGCTCGGGGCCGCCCTGCGGCCCCTCTCCGGCTCAAGCCTGCACCGCCCACCTTCTCTCTAGCGACTGCTGCAAAAACTCCATGAATGCCCGCGCTTTGGCGGTCATGGCAAAGCGGTCTGCCACGCACAGGAACACATCCATTGGTTCGGTCTGCGCGTAAGCAACGCCTGCGTTGCTGTACTCGAACAATGGCACCAGCCGCCCTGCGTCCAGGTGTGGGCGCACGATAAAGTCAGCCAGCCGGGTAATGCCGCCATCGTTCAAGGCCATCTGGGTCAGCGCATCGACATCGTCACTGATCAGCGCCGGGCCAAACTGCGCCTCGAAACGATGGCCATCACGTACAAACCCCCAGTGCAGAAACCGCCCGTCCACCGGGTAACGAAACACCAGGCAGCGGTGCTCGCGCAGTGCTTCAGGCGTTGCCGGCCAACCGGCGCCGGCCAGGTACCCAGGGGATGCACAGCAGATAAACGGGATGCGCGCGATATGCCGCGCCAGCAGGTTGTCTTCAAGCTGTGGCGTAATGCGCAGGCTGACATCGACGTCTTCGCGAGTGTGGTTCACCTTGCGGTCAGTCATCACCAACTCTATCGAAAGCCCAGGGTAGCGAGCCGCAAAGGCCGGGATCAGCGGCGCCAGCACATGACGGCCAAACGCCGACGTACTGGCTATGCAAAACCGGCCCTGCGGCTCGCTGTCGGGGGCGCTGACCGCTTGCTCGGCCAACGCCAGGTCGCGCTCGATATGGCTGACCTTCTCGTAATAGAGCCGCCCGGCTGCCGTGAGGGCCATGCTGCGTGTGGTCCGCGTGAGCAAGCGTACTTGCAGGTGCGCCTCGAGCCGCGCCAGGTTCTGACTGACAGCGGCCGGGGTCAGGCCGAGGGCACGGGCGCCACCGGCGATACTGCCGGCTTCTACCACTTTGATGAAGCTGCGAATGGTATTGAGCAGGTCCATGTCTGGCCTCGGCATTCGTAAGTTTCCCTTTATAAAGAACTCAGCACCGGAGGTCTACAGGGTTACCTGCGGCCGTTGTTAACCTGCCCGCACATTCACACCTGTCTTGGAGCTTTCATGACTGAACTCTCTTCCCCACGCACCCGCCGCAAGCTGCGCCCAAGCGCCACGCCTTACGTGTTCGCTTTTTATATGTCGGCAATCATGGCCATGCTGATGTGCTTCGTGATCACCGCCGCCAACGCAGGCATCGACAGCCAGTACCTGAGCAACGTGTTAAAGGCCTACCAGCTGGCGATGCCGGTGGCCTTTCTCTGCGTGCTGATGGTCAGGCCGGTGGTTGTGCGCCTGGTGGCAGTGACCGTGCATCCGCATTGAACTCAAGGCTGCGAGGCAATGGCCTTTTCGATGGCAGCGGTAAACGCCGGGTCATCGGGCTTGGTCAGGCTTGAGAAATTGCCGATCACCTTGCCCTTGCGGTCTACCACGTACTTGTAGAAGTTCCACTTTGGCGCGCTGCTCTGCCGGGCAAGTTCGGCGAACAGCGGCACCGCATCCTTGCCGCGCACCGCTTGCGCCTTGGCCATGGTGAAGGTGACGCCATAGTTGGCGTAACACACCTTGGCTGTTTTCTCGGCGTTGTCGTCTTCCTGCTTGAAGTCGTTGGACGGCACGCCGAGCATTTCCAGCCCCTGCTCGTGATAGTGCTTGTAAGTGGCCTCAAGCCCTTCGAACTGCGGGGCAAAACCGCAATAGCTGGCGGTATTGATTATCACCAGCGGCTTGCCGGCGTAACGCTGGCAGAGGTCTATGGTTTGCTTGCCACGCAGCTCCGGCAAACTGCCCTGCAACAGGGCCGGGCAGTCTGCAGCCCAGCTAGAAGTACTGGCAGCCAAAGCCAGTACCGGGATCATCAGCCAGCGAGCATGCATTGTCGGGTTCTCCTGCAAAGGTTTCCATGAACCTGCAGGGTAGCGCCTAACAGATGCTCATGCCCAACAGCATCAACGCCAGGCCGCCCTTTTGCCAGCCCCACCACACCAGCGCCAGCACCCCTGTGGCGGCGATAACCAGCGCAGCACGCCAGGCCAGGCTCATGCCGCTTGCGCCTGCAAGCGTGCCACCGGGCGTTCACGCACCGGCCAATTCAGCGCGGCGGCCATCACGCTAAGCAGGATCGACAACTGCCAGACAAGGTCGTAGTTACCGGTTTGGTCATACACCACGCCGCCCAGCCAGCCACCCAGGAAAGCGCCCAGTTGATGGAACAGGAACACGATCCCGCCCAGCATCGACAGGTTGCGCACGCCGAACAGCGTAGCCACGGTGCCGTTGGTCAGCGGCACCGTCGATAGCCACAGCAGGCCCATGGCGATACCAAACAGATACGCGCTGTACTGCGTGACCGGTGCCCACAGGAAGAGGATGATCACCACCCCGCGCAGCAGATACAGCCCGGTAAGCAGGCGCGGCTTGGACATGCGCCCGCCCAGCCAGCCGGCGGTATAGGTACCGACAATGTTGAACAACCCGACCAGCGCCAGCACCGTGGTGCCGGTGGTCGCCGGCAAATGCTGATCGACCAGATACGCCGGTAGATGCACCCCGATGAACACCACCTGGAAGCCGCAGACGAAAAAGCCCAGTGCCAGCAGCCAGAAACCTGAATGGGTACAGGCCTCGCGCAGCGCCTGGCCGAGTGTCTGGTCAGGGCCTTTGACCACCATCGGCTTGTCCCGCAACAGCCCCACAAAGGGCACAATCAGCGCCACCAGCATACCCAGCACCAGCAACGCCGCCGACCAGCCAAGCCACTGGATCAAGCCCTGGCTGCCGGGCAGCATAGCGAACTGGCCGAACGAGCCTGCAGCGCTGGCGATGCCCATGGCCATGCTGCGCTTCTCGGGCGGCACGGCGCGGCCGACTACGCCAAGGATTACCGAGAACGAAGTGCCGGAAAGGCCGATACCAATCAACAAGCCGGCGCTCAGCGAGAGCGACCAAGGCGAGTCGGCCATGCTCATCAGCACCAGGCCTGCGGTATAGAGAATGCCGCCGATGATGACCACTTTTGCCGCCCCCAAGCGGTCAGCCAACGCCCCGGCGAACGGCTGGGCCAGGCCCCAGATCAGGTTTTGCAGGGCAATGGCGAAGGCAAAGACGCCGCGGCCCCAACCAAAATCGGCGCTCATCGGCGCCAGGAACAGGCCGAAACCGTGGCGCACTCCCAGCGATAGCGCAAGGATCAGCGCGGCGCCCAGTAATACCCAACCGCTGGTACGCCATAACGAATTCATTATTGTTGTCTCCGGCAGCTCGCAAGGTGTTTGCAGGTATCGTCCCGCTCGTGCAAATCAGGCCGCAGCTTAAGGCGGCGATGAAATGATGGACACCGGCAGCGACCTGTTGCAAGAGTTTTCCGGAGGACAGGTACTCTCTATTTACGTTCCGGGCTGCAAACGCTTGAGAATCGGCTTGAATGCACGGGTCGCCTGGCGTGCGACCGGGTCCGGTGTGCCGTCCTCAATCGCCTGCCAGTACACACCCGGCACCTTGCCTGTACCCAATTCATAGTCCATGCCATCCCAGCTGTCTTCGCGAAAGCTGTAGAACGCCCAATGCAGCTGCTCGCGGTCGAGCACGCTCAGTACATCCTCAAGATATTGCTGACACCCTGCCAGGCGGCGCATGCAACCGAACTCACCCACCACCAGCCGCTTGCGCGGTAGTTGCACCCGCTGCGCCCAGCCCAGTGGCTGTTGCAGGTACTCGGCCACGCGCTGGCCATTCCACTGCACGCTTTGCCCGCCGAAGGGGGCCGGGCCAGGATAGGGGATGGGTTTGTCGCGGGTAAGGTTCGGTGCGCTGGTGGCCGCGTAGGGCTCGTACATGTGCACGCTGTACAGCACCCGCTCATCCTCCAGCGCCGCCGGCCAGTAGCTGAAGGCATCGGCAGCGGCGTACCAGCCAGCATCGACCATTACCGGGGTGGTGCCATCGACTTCGCGGATAGCTGCGATGACTTGCCGATACAACGCCGGCAGGTCGCGGGCACTGCCCTGCTGCTGGGCATACCAGGCCTGCATCTGCGCAGCGCTCGCGTGCTCGGCCAACCCGCCCTTGAACTCAGGGGCCGGCTCGTTGATCAAGTTGTAGGCGGCAACCGCCGGGTGGTCCTTGAGCGCAGTGGCCAGGTCACGCCAGAAGCGTGCGGCCTGCTGCCAGTAGCGCTTGTCTTGCCAGAGCCTGTCGTCGAACTGGCCCTGGTTGTTCTGCGCCCAGCGCATGCCGGGCAGCGAGAGCGGTGCGACGACTACCTTGAGCCCGGCAATATGGGCACGGTCGAGTACCGCCATGAGCTGCTGCAAGTCGGCCTCGGCGAGACCTGTGTAATCGTCGGCATCGCCCAGCAGGAAGTCGCGCCTGGCGGGCTTCCACTTGTCGTAGGACAGGCGTACCCAATTAGCGCCGTAGCCTTGCAGTGCATCGAAGTAGGCCTGATCGGGCGGCAAGCGGTTGAAGCTGTTGCCGCCGTGGCGCGGGGCGTCCCAGAAGTCGATCAGGTCGGCGGCGTGGGAGGCTTGGCACATCAGGGCAAGCAGGCAAAACGATATCCAGTGGCGCATCGGAGCAACCCCAGTAATGGAAGGCCCCTCACGATAAAACGGATCACTCTGAGCCATTTCCGCATTGCGCGTGGGAGGTTTCCGTTTTACAGGTTACGCTGCTGGAAGCACTGCCAACCCCACTACCACCGCCAGCTCCAGCAGTTCCAGCAATGCCCCGGCGGTATCGCCGGTGGTGCCGCCCAGGCGCTTGCACATCAACCGCCGCAAGCTGACGAACACCGCCAACGCCAACAGCAGAATCCACACAGCCGTGGCACCCGCCAGCACCACACAGGCCAGCGCACTGCCCGCCAGCACCCACGCAGCCGCCTGGCGCGGCAGGTGTTCGGCCAGCGCCGCGCCCAAGCCGCCCTTGCGCACATACGGCGTGCACAAAAACAGCCCGAGCATCGCTGCCCGCCCAATCACCGGGGCCAGCAGCAGCACCGCGCCCGCACCACGCTCCACCAGCACCCACAGCGCGCAGAATTTCAGCAGCAACACCAGCACCAGCGTGACCACCGCAATCGGCCCGCTGCGCGGGTCTTTCATGATTTCCAAGGTGCGCTCACGGTCGCCAAAGCCCCCCAGCCAGGCATCGCTGCTGTCAGCCAGGCCATCCAGATGCAACGCGCCACTGAGCAACACCCACAAGGCCAGCAGCAGTGCCGCATGCAACGGCGCCGCAACGCCTTGCAGCAGAGCGCTGGCCAGCCACAGCAGCAGGCCGAACAAGGCACCGACCACGGGGTAGAACAGCAACGAGCGGCCCATTTCGCGTGGCGCCGGCATGCCCGGCAGGGTCACCGGCAAGCTGCTGAGAAACTGCAAGGCGATCCACAACGCCAGCATCTAGACGCCCTCGTGCAACTGGCCGCCCCGCACGTGCACACGCATCAGCGCGCCGTGCCCGACCTCCACCTGCAACAGCTGCTCGCGTGGCAGGCCACGGGCGCGCGCCAGCAGCAAACGCATCACCCCGCCATGGGTCACCAGCAGCACGCGCTGGCCGGCATACTCGCGGGCCAGGGTTTCGATACTGCCAAGCACCCGCTGGGCAAACTCGAGCACCGGCTCGCCGCCAGGCGGGGTATAGCCATAG
Organism: Pseudomonas sp. SWRI51; assembly: GCF_014268825.1. Lineage (NCBI taxonomy): Bacteria > Pseudomonadati > Pseudomonadota > Gammaproteobacteria > Pseudomonadales > Pseudomonadaceae > Pseudomonas > Pseudomonas sp. SWRI51. The sequence continues at coordinate 33,623 of NZ_JABWRG010000023.1, forward strand.
GGGTCGTTCCAGAACTGGCCAAGCGCGTCGGCCTGGGTCTGCATGATCTGCGCAGCGCTGCGCCCTTCCCAATCGCCGAAATGCAGCTCACGCACCCCAGCCTCGCGGTGCACCGGCAAACCCAGCTGCGCACCCAGTTCGTCAGCGAACAATGCGCACCGCTGTAGCGGCGAGCTGACCAGCACGTCCCACGGACCAGCGCTGGCCACCGCGTCGCGCATCTGCGCCCAGCCGGTCTCGGTCAGGGCATCGTCGAGGCTGCCGCGCAGGCCGCCACCCAGCTCGGTCTCACCATGGCGCAGCAGGTCGAGGATCATGCCGGGCGGTCCGCCACGGCAGCTTCAGCAAAAGTCGCCATCTGCCCGTGCAGGGCACAGGCCAGGCGCAGCAACGGCACGGCCAAGGCGGCGCCACTGCCCTCGCCCAGGCGCAAGCCCAACGCCAGCAGCGGCTCGGCCTGCAGGGCCGCCAGCAGGGCCTTGTGCCCAGGCTCGGCGCCCTGGTGGGCGAACAGCAACCAGGCGCGGCACTGCGGGTTCAAGTGCGCCGCGACCAGCGCCGCAACGCTGCAGATAAAGCCATCTACCAGCACCGCCACGCCATGCTGGGCGCAGGCCAGGTACGCGCCGGCCAGCGCGGCGATTTCAAACCCGCCAACACACCCCAGCGCCTGCAACGGCGCATCGGCGCGCAAGGCGTGCAGCACCAGGGCGCGCTCGATCACCTCAGCCTTGTGCCGCACACCGGCAGGGTCCAGGCCGGTGCCGGGCCCGGTCAGTTCCTGCGCCGGGCAGCCCAGCAAGACGCTGGCGACGGCAGCGGCAGCCGTGGTGTTGCCGATGCCCATTTCGCCGCCGATGAACAGCTGCGCCCCGGCATGCACCGCGCGCAGTGCGCTGTCGCGGCCCGCTTGCAGGGCCGCCGCCAGTTGCGCATCGGTCATGGCCGGCTGGCGGGCAAAGTTGGCAGTGCCCGCGCCCAGGCGCAGATGGTGCACACCTGGCAGCTCCAGCGCGGGGTCAATGGTGCCAAGGTCGACCACTTCAAGGCTGGCGCCAAGCTCGCGGGCCAGCACGCTGATTGCAGCACCGCCGCCAACGAAGTTGCGCAACATCTGCCCGGTGACCGCTTGCGGGTAGGCTGAGATGCCCTCCTCGACCACGCCATGGTCGCCTGCAAAAATGCTGATCGCCACCTGGGTAAGCCTTGGCCGCTCGCAGCCTTGCAGGCCGGCCAGACGAACCGCCAGGCCTTCGAGCTGGCCGAGTGAGCCGGCCGGTTTGGTCAGCTGCTGCTGGCGGGCGCGGGCCTGGTCCATTGCGGCGGTGTCGGGGGCTTGGCAGGCATCACGCCACCACATCTGGGTCATAGAGCAGGTCCTTTAAGCATGAGAGGAAGGCCGGCAACGGTCAGCACCACCCGCTCGCAACGCGCGGCGGCGGCCTGGTGCAGCAGGCCTGCGGCATCGACATAACGGCGGGTCAGCTCGCCCATGGGCACCACGCCCAGGCCGGTTTCGTTACTGACCAGAATGATCATGCCGGGCAAGGTGCGCAGGCAATCGAGCAGCGCATCGCGCTCCTCGACCAGCCGCTGCGGGTCGTCGAGCAGCAACAGGTTGGTCAGCCATAACGTCAGGCAGTCCACCAGCAGGCAACGCTCGACACTGGCCTGGGCTCGCAACACGGCTGCCAGCGCCAGGGGTTCTTCGATCAGCGCCCAGTCGGCGGGGCGGCGTTCACGGTGCAGGCGCACTCGCTCGTTCATTTCGCCATCCAGCGGCTCGCTGGTGGCGATATAGGTGACGGCAAGGCCGCTGTCCTTCGCCAGTTGTTCGGCGAGGTGGCTCTTGCCTGAACGGGCGCCGCCAAGAATCAGGTTACGCATGGGCAATACCACATAGCGCGCGCAGTTGGTCGGTGTCCAGATGCTGCTCGACAAGGTCGGCCAGGCGTTCGATATCGCGCTCGCGCAGCGCCTCGTAGTCGACCATTTGCACGTCTTCGAGCCCGGCCCAGCGCAGCAGCGCGGCGCAGGATGCGGTGCCTTCGAACAGGCCATGCAAGTAAGTGGCAAGGATCTGCCCGTCGGCGCTGATGGCCCCATCGCAGCGGCCATCAGCCAGCTGCACGGCGGGGCATTCAAGGGCCGCGCCGCAGGTAACGCCAGCGTGAATTTCATACCCGCTCACCTGCGCTTGCGCAAGCGTCAGGGTGCCGGCGACATTGCGCAGTTGCTTGTCGGCTTCAAGCACGGTGGTGTAGTCGAGCAAGCCAAGGCCTGCGCTGGAGCCGGCAGGCCCTTCCAGGCCCAACGGGTCGTGCACTTGGCTGCCGAGCATCTGCAGGCCGCCACAGATGCCGATCAGCTTGCCGCCATAGCGCAGGTGCCGGTCGATGGCCGTATCCCAGCCACGGGCGCGCAGGTGGGCAAGGTCGGCGCGCACGCTTTTCGAGCCCGGCAGGATGATCAGGTCGGCGGGCGGGATGGGCTCGCCGGCGCCGATAAATTGCAGGTCGACCTGCGGGTGCAGGCGCAGCGGGTCGAAATCGGTGTGGTTGCTGATGCGTGGCAACACCGGGACGATCACCTTGAGCACCCGTTCGCCCTTCTGGCCCTGGCGCCGGTCGATGCCGTCCTCGGCTTCCAGGTGCAGGTCGGTGACGAACGGCAATACGCCCAGCACCGGTTTGCCGGTGCGCTGCTGCAGCCAGTCCAGGCCCGGTTGCAGCAAGGCGATGTCGCCGCGAAAGCGATTGATGACAAACCCTTTGACCCGCGCCTGCTCGCTCGGCGAAAGCAGCTCCAGCGTACCGACCAGGTGGGCGAAGACCCCGCCACGGTTGATGTCGGCGACCAGAATCACCGGGCAGTCCACCGCCTCGGCAAAACCCATGTTGGCGATGTCGCCGGCACGCAGGTTGATCTCCGCTGGGGAGCCGGCTCCTTCGACCATCACCACACTGTAACCACTGCGCAGGCGCTCATGGGACGCCAGCACCGCCTGCATGGCGATGGCTTTGTAGTCGTGATAGGCGACGGCGTTCATGCTGGCTACCGCGCGGCCGTGGATGATCACCTGGGCGCCGGTGTCGCTGTTGGGTTTGAGCAGCACCGGGTTCATGTCGGTGTGCGGTGCCAGCCGGCAGGCCTGGGCCTGCACCGCCTGGGCGCGGCCAATCTCGCCGCCATCGGCCGTCACCGCGCTGTTGAGCGCCATGTTCTGCGGCTTGAACGGCACCACCTCGACGCCCTGGCGCAACAACCAGCGGCACAAGGCGGTGACCAGCGTGCTTTTGCCGGCATCGGACGTGGTGCCTTGCACCATGAGTGTGGTCATGCGGATACCCGTTGGTACTCAAGCAGCGCATGGCTCAGGCGCTGCATCTGGAATTCGTCGGCAGGCAGGCCGAAGCGCAAGGCCGCAGGCTGCTCGAACAGGCGCACCAGGATGCCGCGCTGGGCAAGAAAGTCATGCAACTGCACGGCCTGCTCGCACACGACGTACTGGAACAGGTCGCAACCGCCACTGGGCGCAAGCCCGCTGCTGCTCAACACGGCTACCAGCCGGCGGCTGAACCTGGCGCAGCGCTGGATCTGCATCAGATGCGCCAGCTCATCGACCAGGCACGCTTTGCCCAGGGCACGGGTCGGGCCACTGATGGTCCACGGCCCAAGGGTTTCGGCCAGCGCATCGAGCACGCAAGGTTCGGCCATGACAAAGCCCAGGCGCACGCCGGCAAGGCCGAAGAACTTGCCAAACGAGCGCAGCACGATCAGCCCTGGTTGCGTAGCCAGGGCGCACAGGCTGAGCATCGCGGTGTTGTCGATGAACGCTTCATCGACCACCAGCCAGCCGCCGCGTGCAGCCAGCCGCGCATGCCAGGCCAGCAGGCGCTCGCGTGGCACCAAGCGGCCGGTGGGGTTGTTCGGGTTAACCAGCAGCAGCACATCGAGGCTGTCGAGCTGACCGTCGACCTCATCGTCGGCAAGCTCCACCAGCGTGTGCCCCGCCTTGCGCCAGGCGTGGCCGTGTTCAGCGTAGCACGGCGACAACACCCCAACCCGGCCAGTGCTGCGCAACTGCGGCAAGGCCTGGATCGCCGCCTGGGAACCTGCCACCGGCAGCAGCACTGTGGCGTTGTAATAGGCGCGCGCCGCCTGTTCGAGGCCGTCTTCGGTCTCTGGCAGGCGTGCCCAGGCTTCTTTGTCAATGGTCGGGACCGGGTACGGCCAGGGCGCGATGCCGCTGGACAGGTCAAGCCAGTGCTGGCGAGCAATACCGTACTGCTGTACGGCGCGCGCCAAGCGGCCACCATGTTCAAGCATAGAAATACCCCCCCAAGGCAATCACCAGCAACCACAGCCACACCCCGCGCTGCACCAGGTTCCAGCCACGCTCGATGGCATCGGCGTCGGCCATCGGCCCTTCCCCAAGGCGTGGGCGCTCATGCAGCTCGCCGTGGTACACCGCCGGGCCGCCCAGCTCGACCGCCAGCGCACCGGCACCAGCCGCCATTACCGGGCCTGCGTTGGGGCTGTCCCACAAACGCCCCTGCTGGCGCCAGCAACGCAGTGCCAGGCGGGTCTTGCCGAGCAGCGCATAGGTCAGCGCCACCAGCCGGGCCGGAACATAGTTGAGCACATCGTCGATGCGCGCGGCGCACCAGCCAAAGCGCTCGAAACGTTCATTACGATAGCCCCACATGGCATCCAGGGTATTGCTCAGGCGGTACAACACCACACCCGGCGCACCGGCCACGACAAACCAGAACAGCGCGGCGAACACCGCATCGCTGCCGTTCTCCAGCACCGATTCGGTGGCAGCGCGGGCCACGGCCGGCTCGTCCAGCTCGCGGGTTTCACGGCTGACCAGATAACCGACGCGGGTACGCGCCTGCTCAAGGTCCCCCTGGCGCAGGGCCTGGGCCACCGGCAGCACATGCTCGCCAAGGCTGCGCAAGCCCAGCGCGCAGTACAACGCCAGTACGTCCACCAGCCAACCGATGTAGGGCAGCCATGACAGAATCAGCGCCAGCAGCGTCAGCGGTACCACGGCGATAAACCAGGCGCTCACACCATGGCTGCGCCAGCCCCGGCCACCGGCGTTCAGGCGCTTTTCCAGGTTGCTCGCCAGGTTGCCGAAGCCCACCAGCGGGTGGCGCCGCTGCGGCTCGCCAAACAAGGCGTCCAACGCAACGCCTGCGACGGTCAGTAACGCCACGCTCATGGGCGTTCTCCCCAGTGGTTCTCAAACAGCATGTCGTGCAACGGACGCTCCTCGGCCCAGTTTTCCATGACCAGCATCGGCGCCGGGTAAAACGCAGCAACCGGCCCCAGGCACAACACCGCCACCGCTTTTGCGCCGGCCGGCATGCCCAGCAGCTCGCCCAGCGCCTGCGGGTCGAACAGCGACACCCAGCCCATGCCAAGGCCTTCGGCACGCGCGGCCAGCCACAGGTTCTGGATAGCGCAGGCAAGCGATGCCAGGTCCATCTCCGGCAGGGTGCGGCGGCCAAAAATATGCGGCTCGCGGTTGTCCATCAATGCCGCGACCAACACCTCGGCGCAGTCGCCGATACCCTCGACCTTGAGCTGCATGAACGCATCGGAGCGCTCGCCCAGTGCCTCAGCGGTGCGCAGGCGCTCCTGCTCGACCAACGCCTGGATACGCTCGCGCAACGCACGCTGGCTGATGCGGATAAACCGCCATGGCTGCATGAGGCCGACGCTGGGCGCCTGGTGCGCGGCGCTCAGCAGGCGCCCGAGCAGCTCAGGCGCCACCTCGCCACCGATGAAGTGGCGCATGTCGCGGCGCTCACCGATGGCCCGGTAGATAGCCGCGCGTTCTGCGTCGCTGTAAGCGTGTTCATTCATGGTCGCAACAATGCCGCCGCCGCATCGGGGTTGGAAGGGAAATAGAAGTGTACGTATGAAGCCGTCAGCCGGCCGGTGCGGTACACCGCTTCGTTACCGCGCCCGCCATTGGGGCTCAGGCCGCGAGCGATGGGCTCAAGCTCGGTGCTGGTCAGCGAATGGTGATACGTGTGCCCACGCAAAGTGCCTTCAGGCAGCTCGACCGCCTGTAGCGCCAGCGCAGCCAGGCGCTTCTGCATGGTTGCCTCGCCGCTCAGCAACCCCAGCAGCGCGGCGCGCTCGCCCGCCACATCGGTCAGCGCATCGAGCAGGTAAAGCATGCCGCCACATTCGGCCAGCAGCGGCTTGCCCTGGGCGTGGTGGGCACGGATCGCCTCGAGCATCGGCGCATTGGCCGCCAGCGCGTGGTGGTGCAGCTCCGGATAGCCGCCGGGCAAGTACAGGCTGTCTACCGCCGGCAGCTCACGGTCGTGCAGCGGCGAGAAGAACTCAAGGTGGGCGCCCAGATTGCGCAGCAGCTCAAGATTGGCGCCATACAGGAAGGCAAAGGCTTCGTCGCGGGCCACGCCAATGCGCACCCCGGCCAGCGTAGCGGCGGGTTGCTGCAGCAGCGGCGCGGCAAAGCTGACCGGCGGCGGCAAGGCCGCATCGCAACTGGCGCCGAGTGCTTCGGCGGCGGCATCCAGGCGGGCGTCGAGGTCGTTCAGCTCGCTGGCCTGCACCAGGCCTAGGTGGCGGCTGGGCAACTCGATACCCCGCTCGCGGGACAGCCCGCCATACCAGCGCAGGCCTTCGGTCAGGCTACCTTCGAGCAGTTGCGCATGGCGCAGGCTGCCGACCCGATTGGCCAGTACGCCAGCGAATGGCAAATCGGGCTGATAGCGCGCAAGGCCCAGGGCCAGGGCGCCGAAGGTCTGGGCCATGGCGGTGCCGTCGATCACCGCCAGCACCGGCACGCCGAAGTGGCGGGCAAGGTCGGCACTGGACGGGGTGCCATCGAACAGCCCCATCACCCCTTCGATGAGGATCAGGTCAGCGTCGGCCGCCGCCTCCCACAGCAGGCGACGGCTTTCGTCGGCGCCGATCATCCACAGGTCGAGCTGGTACACCGGCGCGCCGCTGGCCCGCTCGAGAATCATCGGGTCGAGAAAGTCCGGGCCGCACTTGAACACCCGCACCTTGCGCCCCTGGTTACGGTGCAGGCGTGCCAGGGCCGCAGTGACCGTGGTCTTGCCCTGCCCCGAAGCCGGGGCGGCAATCAGCACGGCCGGGCAGTGCCGGGGTTGGCTCACAGTTCGACGCCTTTCTGCGCACGAATGCCGGCCTGGAACGCATGCTTGAGCATGCCCATTTCGGTGACGGTGTCGGCCATTTCAATCATTTCAGGCTTGGCCCCACGGCCCGTGACGATCACGTGCTGCATCGGCGGGCGCGCCTGGATGTCGGTCAGCACCTGGTCGAGGTCGAGATAGCCGTGCTTGAGGGCAATGTTCAGCTCATCGAGCACCACGAACTGCACCGCGGGGTCTTGCAGCAGTTGCCGCGATACCGCCCAGGCGGCCTCGGCTGCAGCGATGTCGCGCTGGCGGTCCTGGGTTTCCCAGGTAAAGCCCTCGCCCATCACGTGGTAGCGCACCTCGTCCGGGAAACGGCGGAAGAACAACTCTTCGCCGGTGCTGTTGCGGCCCTTGATGAACTGCACCACGCCGCACTGCATGCCATGGCCCAAGGCGCGTGCAAGCATGCCGAAGGCCGAGCTGCTTTTGCCCTTGCCGTTGCCGCTGAGCACCAGCAGCAGGCCGCATTCGTTGGGGGAGTTGGCGATGCGCTCGTCGATGAGCGCCTTCTTGCGCTGCATGCGCGCCAGGTGGCGTTCGTCGCGTTCGGGGGATTCGCTCATCAGGGGTCTCCGCAAACTGCCGCGCGGTGGCGGCAGGTAAAAGGCGGGCATACGGAGAACGCGCAGGAGCTGCGGCATTAGCCACAGTGCACCGCGCATCACCCTCCGTGATGCCGTTGGCAGTTACAGGCCGGTCTCCGGGCTTGTGAGTGGGGCAAAGGCCCCGGCCTGCGCGCCTTCCCGGGTGAGAGCACCCAGTGGCCGTGCGCGGCGTCGACTCACCTACCGTTGCGGGGGCAGCGCCGGAATCGCGCCATGCTGGCACCCACCGGCTTCCCAGTTTCACCCCGCCAAGGCTTGGCTCGCAGGGCACCTGAAACACGCGCGAAGGTTAGAGGGTTGCACCCTGAGCGTCAATGAACGAAGGCCGCAATGGCCTGGATCAATGGCCGATCTGCCAGCTTGTGCCACACTGAGTACAGTGATATCACTTAGCCAGCACCCAGCTGACCTCAATACAATTACAAGGAGAGCGCAGCATGCAAGGCCTGACCATCAATAATCAGCATCTGGAGTTCCTGCGCCCGGCACTGGAGCGCTGGATCGACTGCATCGACCGTTGCAACCAGTTCCATGGCGACAACGAGGCGCCCTACTGGCATGGCACAGCAGCCAATGTCGGCCTGCTGGCCGCTGCCGCCTGGCAGAGCGAGCTGGCCGCATTGGAGCAGACCGTCAGCAAGAAGCAGCGCGACGAAGGCGAGCGTGACGCCCGCTGCGACCTGTCGATCAGTAGCGCCGAAGCATCCGTGTACTTGCATGCCAGCCAGCGCTGGCCGCGCATTGCGCGTTTGGACATGACCGCGGCGCTGCTGGAAACCGCCGTGCAGGCCAAATGCATCGCCTACCCCAGCCAGCTCAAGGCCGGCGCCCTGTTCGTCACGCCATGGAAGGCCGGCCAGCACGCAAGCCCCGAGGAACTGCAGGACCTGGTGGACGATCTGCAAAAGCACACCGCCTGCGCGGTGGCGTGGTACTTCCCGTATGCCTATCGCAAGCTGCACAACGAGCTGGGGCAGTACTTTCCCGGGGTGGCGTTGCTGCTCAAGCAGGCGTGACCGGGTCAGCCGAAGAAGCGCTCGACCAAGCCTGCATCATTCAGGCGCGCTGCGTAGGCGGCGCGGTCGAACAGCTGGCCGGTGCGCAGGTCATAAACCGGCCCGGACGCGGGGGCGGCCACCTCACTTAACCGCACATTGACGAAGTGGTACTCGGCGCCGCGGATCTCGCGCAGCGAATCGATGCGAAAGTACGAGCCCGGCACGAACAGCGTTTCGGCCTCGTTGGCATGGCCTGAAAACGCGCTGACCGGCGTGCCATTGCGATAGCTGCCTGCTGGCAACTCGAATACCACGGAGGTGTCATCGAAAACGCCCTCAACGCCGCTGGCAGTCTTGAGGTTGTTGTCGGCGGCGAACTGGCGCACCACATACGGGTTTTCGGTAAACGAGGTCAGGTCGGTATTGACCAGCACATCGCCCACATTGAACTGCCCGTTACGGAAGTGCGTACCGCTGGTGCTGCGCAGGCCATGGCCGCCGCGATATAGCGGCACATCGCTGTTTTTCGGCAGACGCTCCAGATCATCAGCGAGCTTGGTCACGTAGTCCACTTCATCGCCGTAGGGGAAATCGCGCACGCCTTCGCGCAGGAAGCGGTTGATCTGCGAATCTTCCTCGGTGTACATCAGGATCAGGTGATTCTTGTAGCGGCCGTCCTGCTGATAGGTGTAGGCCGGCGTGCCGCCGTCATCGACATAATCGAAACCGTTGTCGTCCACTTGCGGGTCGTCTTCATCATCGAGTTCAGGGATATCCTGGTCGCCCAGCAACGCCTCCTGCCGCGCCCGGGCGTTGTCCGAGAGGGTGCGCTCGCGCAGCGCATCCGGGCGCATGTACTCGTCCCAGAACGCTGAAGGCTCGCTGGCCAGGTTGCCGGTTGGCGCGCCACCGGCCAGACGTGGCGGTGCCAGCAACTCCCACTCCCCCTCAGCATTGAGCCGCACCGGGCGCAGGGGCCCGAACGCAAACGGATTGTCGGCAGGCACGATCAGCCAGCTCGATGTCTCCGGGCTATAGCGCACGCGATAGGGAACACCTTCCAGCTCGATCCAGCAACTGCCGTCGGTGCCCATGCGCACCCCTTCCAAGCGGCCCTGCCCTAGCGGCTTTGCATCCAGCACGTCATTGGCCTCGATGCCATCGAGACCGGCCGAGGGCGCCTCAAGCACCTCCCAATCGGCCAGCGAGGTTTGCAGTTCGTGAAAAGGCGTCTGGTACGAAAGCAGCGCCATGCTACTGCCTGCGCCCACATCGACCATGCTCAGTGCGGCGAACACTGAATCCAGAATCGCCGCACGCATTGCCGCCTGGCGTTGCTGGGCGCTGCCCGCATGCACGGCAGCATCGATATCCAGGCCAAGCTTTGCAAGGGTCACGCCGAGCAACCCCAGCGACACTGGCCAGCCCATCGGCACAAAGCCACCAAAGACCTGCAGGAAAGCGCCGAGATAGCCGCGCCACATGGCCTTGCGCAACTGACTGTTGTCAGTCATGCGTGCGGCATTGCTCTGCATCTGGTTACGCGCCTGCTCGGTAACGAAAGCAAAGAATGAGGGGCCAACCGGCTTGCGGGCACCTTCCAGCAAAACCAGTGCAGCTTCGTCGCTGTCACTGGCACCTAGCGCCGCCAACGCATCGCCCACCGCTTGCAGCGAAGCCGCGTCATGGGGGTCGGCTACCAGGCCGCGCTTGAACCGCGCCACCTGCTCAGTGTTTGCCAACTGTTCCCGTAGCCACTGCGCCACTGCCTGCAGGGAAGCAAAAGCCTGCAAGGGCTGCTCGGCCCACGGCAAGTACAGCAAGACACCACTGCCAGCGCCCTGCAATACATAAAGGCAGGCACCTGAGACCGCTCCCAGCTCGTAGGCTTCGGCTAACGCGCCGTCCGCCACGGCCTGCTCACGCAACTGCGCAAGGGTAAGTTGCGCATCACTCAAGCCCAACCAGGTGCGCAACTGCTGCGTATCTTCAGGGCTGATACGCCCTTCGCGCTGGGCAACCACGCACTGGCCTAGCAAGTTGACCTTGGCCAGCACTGCAAAGTGGTCCGCTTGCTCGGCCCAAAAGGCGTCGACCTGCTGGCGATACGCCTGGGCAAAGTTCAGCGCCCAGAAGTCGGCCTGTACATCGCGCGGCAGCACCGCCACTTCATTAAGTTCGTCAAAGCGGCTGGCGTGGGGGCCTTGCCGATAGAAGCCGCTGTAGACGCTCAGCTCATCGGACGCCTCCTGAAATGCAGGCTCGAAGCGTTCGATCATCAGCTCAGGAAAGCGCATGGAGCGTGTCGGCGCCTGGTTGTGCGCCCAACCGGTGAAGCTGCGGCCACTGCTGCTAGCTCCGCTGAACTGGTGCCACCAGACCGATTGCGGGTCGAGGTCCTTGCCGGTGTGCTTGCGCAGAATGCGCGCAGCCTCGCTGATTGCTAGCTGGCCGGGGTCTGGGTAGGCGTGCAGCAGGCGCTGCGCCATACGCGTAAGTTCACGGCCGGTGCCGAGCACTGCCAGATTGTGCTGCAAGGTTTGTTCGATGGAGTCCATGGGGCCGCCTCTCTATTGAAGAAGCGCCCATGGTCGGCTGATAGCAGCTGGATGTGCGGTAGATAAAGCCGCTAGGGATTCTGCGCCAGATGGCCTGGGGCCAATACCCGCTTGGCCTGCAGGTAGGCCTTGGCCCAGTAGCTGTTGGACAGGTAGTCCAGGCGCACCGTGCCACCGGTGGACGGGGCATGCACAAAGCGCCCCTCCCCCACATAGATACCCGCATGGCTGACCTGCGCCCCGCCATTGGTGGCAAAGAACACCAGGTCGCCCGACTGCAGGGCATTGATGTCGACATTGGGGGCACGCATGACGATCATGTCGCGGGTGGTCCGCGGCAGGCTGATACCGGCTGCATCGCGGTACACATAACCGATCAGGCCGCTGCAATCAAAACCTGAGTCCGGCGTGTTGCCACCCCAGCGGTACGGCGTGCCAACCAGGCCGATGGCGCGGAACAACACATCTTCGGCGGCCGGCGAAGCAGGCTGCTGATTGAAGGTAACGGTTGGGTAGACCGGCGCCGGGGCCGGAGCACGGCTGGAACAGGCCGCGAGCAGGGCCACCGCCGAGAGCAATGCGAAACGCGCCAACATCGCCATGAGAGGAACTTCCTGTCAGGGAGGCTCCGGCCGTAGCCGAAGATTAAAAGAGTTGAGAAATTAGATTAGACGTTTTCTGTAAACGCGCACGGCGGCGAGCTTTTCAGCTGCGCCGCCGTGGCAGATTACATCATTTTGATATCAAATCAATTGCGCGAGAGCGTGGTGCTCGGGGCCATGGCCAGGGCGCGTTTGGCTTCGATGAACGTCTTGCTCCAGTAGCGATCGCCAAGGCTGTCGATACGTACGCCACCGCTGCGGCGGCTGCTGGAGTGGATGAACTGGTTGTCACCCAGGTAGATGCCGGCGTGGCTCACGCGGCCACGGCCATTGGTGCTGAAGAACAGCAAGTCGCCCGGCTTGAGCTTGTTGCGCGCAACCTTCGGGGCATTGACGTTGATCATTTCGCGGGTAGAGCGTGGCAGGTTCATGCCGGCTTCTTCGCGGAACAGATAGCCAATGAAACCGCTGCAATCGAAGCCCGACTTGGCCGAAGTACCGCCAAACTGGTAGCGGGTGCCGATCAGCGACATACCACGCTCAAGAATGCTGTCTGCCAGCACTGGCATCTGGTAAGGCTTGCTGCTGGAGAAGGTGTTGAGGTCTTCTTCGCTGGCCAGCTCTTCTTCGGTGAATACGGAAGAGGTGGATGGCTTGGCTTGAACCGATTGCTCGGAAACCGGGCGCTGCGGCTGCGAAGGGGTGGTTGGGCCAGTGGTGGCGCAACCGAACAATACCGTGGCAAGTGCAAGTGGCACGAGGGGTGCGAAGCGCTTCAGCATGGGCACGACCGTGTCTGTAGTCCTTTAGAAGGAGGAAACTATGCCCTCTATCGGAACCATTTGCAAATATTATCGATAAATGTGTGACTTTTACGTTTTTCCGCTCTGGCGCCGTGTTTTCAGGGGCTTACCAGCCAAGGGTTTCCTTGAGGAAGGGGATGGTCAGCTTGCGCTGGGCTTGCAGGGAAGCTTGGTCGAGACGTTCGAGCAGGTCGAACAGTGCGCTCATGCTGCGCGTGCCGCGGGTCAGGATGAAGTGGCCGACCTCGTCGGTCAGGTGCAGGCCACGGCGCGAGGCGCGCAATTGCAGGGCACGGAGCTTTTCTTCATCGGACATGGCGCGCATCTGGAAAATCAGCGCCAGGGTTAGCCGCGACTTGAGGTCGGCAAGCTTGATAGGCAGCTCACGCGGGGAGCTGGAGGCCGCCAGCAACAGGCGCCTGCCGCTGTCGCGCAGGCGGTTGAACAGGTGGAACATCGCCTCTTCCCAATCCGCCTTGCCAGCGATTACATGGAGGTCGTCGATGCACACCAGTTCGTATTGTTCGAGGTGGTCGAGCAGCTCGACGCCACGGTCGAGCAGCTGGGCCAACGGCAAATACACGGCGGGTTCGCCGAGCTGCTGGAAACGTTGGGTCGCGGCCTGCAGCAGGTGGGTGCGGCCCACACCCTGCTTGCCCCACAGGTAGATGAGGCTTTCGGTCCAACCCGCGTCGGCTTCGCACAAACGCTCGACATAGCCCAATGCAGCTGCATTGGCGCCTGGGTAGTAGTTGATGAAGGTGGCGTCATCACGCAGACGCACACCCAGGGGCAACTGGATCGGTTTCATGCTCGCGGGTGGTCGCAGCGACCACAGAGGCCCTATGGTGAAGAGTGTGCAAAGTCTATACCCGCAGCGCGGGCGGCACAATCGGCCAACGCCGGAGCACGAACAAAATCAAGCAGTTGCGCTGCAAAAGCAGCGCAACTGCTTGGCCAGGTCAGAGATCGGGGTCGATTTCCCCGGCATACATGTCCGACTCTTTATACAGGCTGTGCACATGGCGCAGCAGCACCATGATCACTGCCGCCACCGGCAGGGCCAGCAACACCCCGGTAAAGCCGAACAACTCGCCGCCGGCAAGGATGGCGAAAATCACCGCAACCGGATGCAGGCCGATACGGTCACCCACCAACAGCGGCGTCAGCACCATGCCCTCAAGGGCCTGGCCGACCATGAAGACCGCGACGATGGCCAGCATCGGGTAAGGCTCGCCACCGAACTGGAACAACCCGGCAATGATTGCCGCGCCGATACCAATAATGAAGCCCATGTACGGGACAATCGCCGCAAGCCCGGCCAGCATGCCGATCAGCAGCCCCAACTCCAGCCCCACCAGCATCAGCCCGGATGAATAGATGACGCCGAGGGCGAGCATCACCAGCAACTGGCCACGCACGAAGGCGCCCAGCACTTCGTGGCACTCCCCGGCCAGCGCCACCACCTGCGGCTCGTGCTGACGCGGCAGCAGGCTGCGCAGCTTGGCCATCATCAGGTCCCAGTCGCGCAGCAGGTAGAAGCCTACCACCGGGATCAACACCAGGTTGGCCACCCAGCCGATCAGCGCCAGGCCTGAAGCCGTGGCCTGGGACAGCACCACGCCGACGATGTCGGTGGTCTGGCCCATGTGCTCGCCGATGGCGGCCTTGATCTTGTCGAACTTCCAGAAGCCGTCGGCCAGGCCCAGGCGGCTTTGCACCCACGGCAGCGCAACGTGCTGCAGCCAGTCGAGCATCTGCGGCGCCAGTTCGTACAGGCGCACCAGCTGCTTGGCCAGCATCGGGATCAGCACCAGCAACAGCGCGAGGAAGATCAACGTGAACAGGCTGAACACCACCACCACGCCCCAGGTGCGCGACAGCCCCATGCGCTCAAGGCGATCGACCAGCGGGTCGGCCAGGTAAGCCAGCAGGATACCCACCAGGAACGGCGACAGAATGTTGTGCAGCAAGTACAGCAGCAGGGCAATCAGCAGTGCTGCGCCAAGCCAGATCCAGCGACGCAAGTCAGTCATAGCAAAGCTTCCTTACCAACGAAAACGCATGCCGTCGAACTGCTTGGGGGCAGCAGGCTGGGGGCTTGCAGTGGGTTCGGCTTGAGCGGCCTGGGCAGGCGCCGCGGGCTCGGCCGGCACCTCTTGCAGGCGAGCCAGTGCCAATTGCGCGCGCAATTGCTCACGGTTACCGCTGACGGCGTAGGTCAGGGTACTGCCTTCGGCCATCTGCAAGCGGGCGCCGTAAGGCTCAAGCACCCGGCTGAGTTCGGCATAGTGCGCAAGGTTCATGCCCTCGACCTGCACCAGCAGTTCGCTGCTAGCCCCCGGCCGGGTGACATAACGCGGCGCCAGGCGGTTGCTCACCGCCAGCAGCACGGCATCGGCCAAAGCAGCCTGGTCGGCGCCTTCGGCGGTGCCTTGCTCGCGGTCATCGCCCAGCCACAGCTGCCATTTGCCCTGCCACTTGCCGTCGGCCTCACGGGCGTGCACGGCCAGCAACGCATCCGCGCCATAGCGCTCGGAGGCTTCGCGCAGCGCGGTCGGGTCTTTGCCTTCGATGTGCTTGGCGTCAGCCACCAGTTGTTCCTGCAGGTCGGCCAGTGGCAAACGCAGCGGCAGGCCACGGTGCTGGGCCGCGCGGTGCAGCGGCTCGGCAGCGCTTTGGCCATCACCGACCAGGTTGCTGCCCTCGATGCCGTCGTTCAACCACCAGCCAATGATTGCCGGGCGGTTGCTGCCCCACAGCGCCAGGCCCGCCTTGCGCAGGGCGCGCTCGGTACTGCCAGGGTCGAACTCGACCAGTACCGACTCGGGCGGCCCGGCCTCGCTGCCCACCTGGTTGACGATTTGCTGCGGGTCTTTGCGCAGGCCGGCCAGCGCCTGGCTTTGCGGCGCCTTGGGGTCGCCGGTCAGGCGCAGCACCAGGGTATCGAAGGCTTTGCTGGTGGCTTCGGCACGGGCTTCGCTGCCTTGGCCGGCAAGCGGCTCGCGCACCTGATACAGGCCTGAGACGGTTTCGGCCTGGGCGCTGATGCAGACCAGTGCCAGGCAACCGGCGGCGAAATGATTGAGCAGACGCATGGGGAATTCCTGTCCAGATAACCGGGGGCAACACACTTGCACTGTGGGCTGTGACCACACCGCCGGGCTGAATGCTGCGCCACAGCCGGTGTTTGTGCGGGTTGCCATGCCTATACCTTATACAGGCACTGGCGCGGCAACCAGTCGCGCAAGGTGAAAGCGCTTTTTTCAGCAGATTTGCACCCTGCCCGTCGGCCTGAGGATGGCCGCCTTGGGGTAACCCTGATAAAATCGCGCGCCTTCGCAGACCAGTGACGTACAGGCAGCCGCCGCTTACACAGCCGGCATTGGCCGTCACGGTCGTTTTTCTGAATCCCTCCCTCTTAAAGGCCTGGATCAATGAGCAAGCAACCCTCCCTGAGCTACAAAGACGCCGGTGTAGACATCGACGCCGGCGAAGCACTGGTCGAACGCATCAAGGGCGTCGCCAAGCGCACCGCACGCCCTGAAGTCATGGGTGGCCTGGGCGGCTTCGGCGCCCTCTGCGAGATCCCGGCCGGCTACAAGCAACCGGTCCTGGTTTCCGGCACCGACGGCGTTGGCACCAAGCTGCGCCTGGCGCTGAACCTGAACAAGCACGACAGCATCGGCCAGGACCTGGTCGCCATGTGCGTCAACGACCTGGTGGTGTGCGGCGCCGAGCCGCTGTTCTTCCTCGACTACTACGCCACCGGCAAGCTCAACGTCGACGTGGCCGCCACTGTTGTAACCGGCATTGGCGCCGGTTGCGAACTGGCCGGCTGCTCGCTGGTCGGTGGTGAAACCGCCGAAATGCCTGGCATGTACGAAGGCGAAGACTACGACCTGGCCGGCTTCTGCGTCGGCGTGGTGGAAAAGTCGGAAATCATCGACGGCTCCAAAGTAGCCGCCGGCGACGCCCTGATCGCCCTGCCCTCCTCCGGCCCGCATTCCAACGGCTACTCGCTGATCCGCAAGATCCTCGAAGTGTCCGGCACCGATATCGAGAACACCCAACTCGACGGCCAGCCGCTGGCCGACCTGCTGATGGCGCCAACCCGCATCTACGTCAAGCCACTGCTGCAACTGATCAAGCAGACCGGCGCAGTCAAGGCCATGGCCCACATCACCGGTGGTGGCCTGCTCGACAACATCCCGCGCGTGCTGCCAAAAGGCGCCCAGGCCGTGGTTGACGTGGCCAGCTGGCAGCGCCCGGCAGTGTTCGACTTCCTGCAGCAAAAAGGCAACGTCGACGAGCACGAAATGCACCGCGTCCTGAACTGCGGCGTCGGCATGGTCATCTGCGTTGCCCAGGACCAGGTCGACAACGCCCTGAACGTCCTGCGCGCCGCCGGCGAGCAGCCTTGGGTCATCGGCAGCATCGGCGTTGCCGCCGAAGGCGCCGCCCAGGTCGAGCTGCAAAACCTCAAGGCGCACTGATGCCTGGCAATACCTGTAACGTGGTGGTGCTGCTGTCGGGTTCCGGCAGCAACCTGCAGGCGCTGATCGACAGCGCCAGCGCAGGTGACAGCCCGGTGCGCATCCGCGCGGTGGTTTCCAACCGCGCCGATGCCTACGGCCTGCAACGCGCAAAAGCTGCCGGCATCGACACCGCGGTGCTCGAACACGCAGGCTTTGCCGGCCGTGAAGCCTTCGATGCAGCGCTGATGGCGCTGATCGACGGCTTCAGCCCGGACCTGGTGGTACTGGCGGGGTTCATGCGTATCCTAAGTGGCGGCTTCGTGCGCCACTACCAGGGGCGTCTGCTCAACATCCACCCGTCATTGCTGCCCAAGTACAAGGGCCTGCACACCCATCAACGGGCGCTGGAGGCAGGCGATAGCGAGCACGGCTGCAGCGTGCACTTCGTCACCGAGGAACTCGATGGCGGGCCTCTGGTCGTACAGGCTGTAGTTCCGGTTGCTACCGATGACACCGCGCAGACACTCGCCCAGCGGGTGCACCTGCAGGAACACCAGATCTACCCGCTGGCCGTGCGCTGGTTTGCTGAAGGTCGCTTGCGCCTTGCTGATCAGGGTGCGTTACTGGATGGCGAACCGCTGGCGGCCAGTGGTCACTTGATTCGATCCTAGGAGAAACTATGCGTCGTGCCCTGCTGATGGCTCTCGCCGTGCTCGCCCTGCCGCTCCAGGCAGCCGATCTGAAGCCTTTCAAGGCCAGCTACACCGCAGACTGGAAACAGTTGCCCATGAGCGGCACCGCCGAGCGCAGCCTGGTGGAAAACGCCAATGGCAGCTGGGAGCTCAACTTCAAGGCTTCGATGATGATCGCCAGCCTGACCGAGCAAAGCAGCGTGCGCATGGACAAGGACACGCTGCTGCCGCAGAAGTACCACTTCGAACGCGGCGGGCTGGGCAAGGCCAAGAAAGTTGACCTGGACTTCGACTGGACCAGCAAGAAGATCACCGGCAGCGACCGCGGCGATGCGGTGAACCTGCCGCTGAACCGTGGCGTGCTGGACAAGTCCTCTTATCAGTTGGCGCTGCAGCATGATGTAGCGGCGGGCAAGAAGAGCATGAGCTACCAGGTGGTCGATGGCGACGAGATCGATACCTACGACTTCCGCGTGCTGGGCACCGAAAAAGTTGCGACCAAGACCGGCCAGGTCGAAGCCATCAAGGTGGAGCGCGTGCGCGATCCTAGCCAGAGCAAGCGCGTGACCGAGCTTTGGTTCGCCAAGGATTGGGATTACCTGCTGGTGCAGCTGCGTCAGGTTGAGACTGACGGCAAAGAGTATGTAATCGTGCTGCAGGACGGCACGGTTGATGGCAAGGCGGTCAAGGGTAACTGACCACTCGCCTGTAGCGCCTGAAGCCCCGCCTTGTGCGGGGCTTTTTTGTGGCTGAAGCCTGGCGCTGTAGGAGCGGCCTTGTGTCGCGAAAGGGCTGCGGAGCAGCCCCGACGATCTTG
>NZ_JABWRG010000024.1:0-52094 GCF_014268825.1 Pseudomonas sp. SWRI51
GCGCAGCAGCCCTGAAAACCCAAGGGGCTGCTACGCAGCCCAACGCGGGGCAAGCCCGCTCGCCACCAGAGGAAATATGTCTGGCGGGAACAGGCTTGTACAAAACCATAGAATCTCCCACAGTCATCTGGGCAAGCCCGCAATGTCGCGACTTTGCGCGGTCCGTGTGGGAGCTGGCGACAGCCTGCGATTGGGCCGGCAGGCCGAGTCGAGTTGCCCGAACCGCAAGCCCACGGTGCTGGATGTGATAGACAGCCAACCTTGAACGCAAAAACGGCCGGGCCCCGCCAAGGGCCCGACCGCTTTAGGTCACGCTAACGCTTAATGACGCTTGGCGCTACGGATCTGGTGCACCACACCCATCGCCACCACCACACACGCAGCAATGCCAGTCGAGATCACCAGAATCTGGTAGTCAGGCATAAACGCCATGGTCACCAGGGCAGCGACGATAAACGCGATTACCAGGTAGGTCAGCCAGGGGAACAGCCACATCTTCAGCTGCACCTGCTTGCCTTCGGCAATCAACTTGCGGCGCATACGCAGTTGCGAGCAGGCGATCACCAGGTAGACCAGCAGCGCGATCATGCCCGTGGTGTTCATCAGCGTATCGAGCACGTCTTTAGGGCGCAGTGTCTCGCTGAAGTTGATCAGCGCACACACCACAGCGACCGCACAAGAACCCAGAATCGCGTAAACCGGCACCCCGGTGCCTGCACGGGTGATCTTGAACAACGATGGAGCATCGCCACGCTGGGACAGCGAGAACAGCATGCGCGAAGCGGTGTAGTGCCCGGAGATCAAGCAACTGCTCACCGAGGTCAATACCACGAAGTTCATCAGCAGCTCGGCATACGGCACACCCAGCAGCTCCAGCGTCCGACGGTAGGCGCCATAGCCCGAGACCCCCAGGTGCGGGTCGTTCCAAGGCACCAGGCAGACGATCAGGAAGATCGAACCCACGTAGAACAGGCACACGCGCCACACTACCGAGTTGGTCGCCTTGACGATCTGTGCAGCCGGGTCCTTGGCTTCGGACGCCGCGATGGTGACGATTTCAGCCCCCAGAAAGGCGAACATCACCCCAAGCAACGCACCGATTACCGTGGAGATGCCGTTGGGCATGAAGCCTTCAGCCGTCAAGTGCGTGATGCCGCGCACCTCGCCGAACTGCCAGACGTTCATCACCGCAGCGGTGCACACCACCAGGAAGCAGACAATCGCCACCACTTTGATCAAGGCGAACCAGAACTCGAACTCGCCGTAGTGCTTGACGTTGAAGAAGTTGACAGTGATCAGCAGCAGCGTCGTGGCCAGCACGAACACGTTGACGCTGACGTCGGGGAAGAAGCCGTGCAGAATCTTGCCCGCCACGTAGGCTTCCCAGGCCATCAGGATCACCCAGTACCACCAGTATAACCAGCCGATGGTGAAACCGGCCCAGCGGCCAATGGCGCGGTCAGCGTAGGTGGAGAACGAGCCGGTGTCCGGCGAAGAGGTCGCCATCTCGCCCAGCATGCGCATGATCAGCACCACCAGGATGCCGCCAGCGAGGTAAGCCAGCACGGCTGCTGGGCCTGCGCTGTGGATGACGCTGCCGGAGCCGACGAACAGTGCGCCGCCGATAACACCGGCGATCGACATCATCGTCAGGTGGCGCGATTTGAGCGAGGCACTGAGTTTGCTCTCGTGCTCGCCTTTCGCGGTGGTGGATGTGGATGTTGCGTCCATCAGTTATGTACCCCGTGCTTCTTTTTATCCAAGGAAAACTGTGAAACCCCGATGGCTATCGGTCTCACCTGTACAGTGCAAATGCGGGCAGGGAGGTGTGCGCAGCACACGCAGGCCATCCATGGCGGCCTGCTCACGCGGTCAGAAGTCGCCCTCTGAACGTGCAGAACCATGCTGGGGCCAGGCCATTGAAGGCCGACCGGCAGAAAGAAGTTTCGAGGCGAACCTCGACGGTGAAGCGGCGATTTTATGATTATTCATGACGCTGGTACGCGCTGTGTTGGAGATATCTGACACGTAATGTAAAAATGTCTGACGCAGAGAGCCATGCACAGTGGCATGAAATCCGCACTGCACTGTACAGGCTGCCAATGCAATACACCCCGCAGGCGCTTGGCGTTACGCACCCCGAAGGCACCCGAATGTTCCAGCTACACCCTGAATCCCCTACCCCGCTGGTCAACCAGATCATTGACGGGTTGCGCCAACTGATCGACAACCAGACCCTCAAACCTGGCGCGAAGGTGCCGTCGATCCGCGCGTTCGCCGCCACCTACTCGGTGAGCACCTTCACCGTGGTGGAGGCGTACGACCGCCTGGTCGCCCAGGGCTTGCTGGTGAGCAAGGGCAATGCAGGCTTCTTCGTCAATCGTGCTGCCAACGAACTGATAGAAAGCCAGAACGTCGAAGCCGACACCTCGCGCCCGACATTCAACTCCGAGTGGTATCTGCAACAGATCTTCGAAATCCGCCAACTGCCGTTCAAGCCCGGCTGCGGCTGGTTGCCCAATGAATGGATGTACGAGGAAGGCCTGCGCCGCGGCCTGCGCCAAGTCGCCGGCAGCCCGCTGGAGCTGTCGGGCTATGGCGACCCCATGGGCCTGGCAGAGCTGCGCGCACTGACTGCGCAGAACCTGCAACAGGACCTGTCGATCGTCGCCAACCCGGCGCAATTAATGCTCACCCACGGCGCCAGCCAGGCCTTGGACCTGGCGGTGCGAACCCTGGTTCGCCCAGGTGACGTGGTGCTGGTGGACGACCCCGGCTACCCCAACCTGATGAGCATCCTGCGCACCCAGGGCGCAACCCTGGTTGGCGTGCCGCGTACCCCGGCCGGCTACGACCTGGACCAGCTCGAACGCCTGCTCGCCCACCACCGCCCTACCGCGTTCTTTACCCAGCCGCACCTGCACAGCCCGACCTGCTCGCGCACCCCGCTGGCGCAGTTGCATCGGCTGCTGCAACTGGCCAGCCAGCATGGTTTCCGCCTGGTGGAGAACAACCTCTACGCCGACATGATCGCAGACCCGCTGCCATGCCTTGCCAGCCTCGACCACCTGCAGCAGGTGGTGTACGTGGGCAGCTATTCGAAAAGCATCTCGCCCAACGTGCGGGTCGGCTACCTGCTGGCCAACCCTGAACTGACCCAGCAACTGGTGCACCTGAAAATGCGTTCAGGCCTGACCACCTCCCAGGTGATGGAGCGCGTGGTCTATGCAGCGATCATCGACGGGCGCTGGCGCAAGCACCTCAAGCGCCTGCGCCAGCGCCTGGCCGAGGCGCACCAGGAGGTGGGACGCCACTTGCACCGGCTCGGTTTCGAGCTGTTCACCGAGTCCGACGAAGGCATGTACGTCTGGACCCGCCACCCAGCCATCCCAGACAGCGCTGCGCTGCTGGACGACGCCTTGGAGAAAGGCATCATGCTCGGCCCCGGCCAGTTGTTCATGGTCGATGCCAAAGCGACCGGGTGGATGCGCTTCAACGTGGCGTTCAGCACCGACCCTGCCATGTGGGAGCTGTTAGAAAAAGTGCTGGTCAAGCATGTAAAGCGCGGCAGCATGTAGCGCACCGCGGGCTCTATCGGCAGCCCAGCCAACCCAGTGAAACTTTCGCCAACCCCGCCCAGTCCAGACCCCTATCGATCAATGACTGGGAGCAGATGATGACGGGTACGGTAGGCGACTTTCTGGTGGAACGTTTGTACGAGTGGGGCGTGCGGCGCATATTTGGCTACCCAGGCGACGGCATCAACGGCGTGTTCGGCGCGCTGAGCCGCGCCAACGGCAAGATCCAGTTCATCCAGGCCCGCCACGAAGAGATGGCTGCGTTCATGGCCAGCGCCCACGCCAAATTCACTGGCGAGCTAGGCGTGTGTATCGCCACCTCTGGCCCTGGCGCCTCGCACCTGCTCACCGGC
This sequence comes from Pseudomonas sp. SWRI51, assembly GCF_014268825.1. Lineage (NCBI taxonomy): Bacteria > Pseudomonadati > Pseudomonadota > Gammaproteobacteria > Pseudomonadales > Pseudomonadaceae > Pseudomonas > Pseudomonas sp. SWRI51. The sequence continues at coordinate 3,932 of NZ_JABWRG010000024.1, forward strand.
CTTTACGATGCGCGCATGGACCACCAACCGGTATTGGCCATCGTCGGCCAGCAGGCGCGGGCAGCGCTTGGTGGCCATTACCAGCAGGAACTCGACCTGGTGTCGATGTTCAAGGACGTAGCGGGTGCGTTCGTACAACAAGCGTCCACCCCTTCGCAGGTGCGTCACCTGCTGGACCGCGCAGTGCGCACCGCCGTCGGCGAACGCCGCGTGACAGCAGTGATTCTGCCCAACGACCTGCAAGACCTGCCTTACAGCGAACCGGCCAGGGCCCATGGCACTGTGCACTCCGGCGTCGGCTACAGCAAGCCGCGCGTGGTGCCTTTCGAGGCGGATCTACAACGCGCAGCCGATGTGCTCAATACCGGGCGCAAAGTGGCAATTCTGGTGGGGGCAGGTGCGTTGCAAGCCAGTGAACAGGTTCGGGCTGTCGCGGAAAAACTTGGCGCCGGTGTGGCCAAGGCGCTGCTGGGCAAGGCTGTGTTGCCGGATGACCTGCCGTGGGTCACCGGCGCAATTGGCCTGCTCGGCACCGAACCCAGTTACCAGTTGATGAACGAGTGTGACACCTTGCTGATGATCGGCTCGGGCTTCCCCTATTCGGAGTTTCTGCCCAAGGAGGGCCAGGCGCGCGGCGTACAGATAGACCTGCAGCCAGACATGCTCAGCCTGCGCTACCCGATGGAGGTCAACCTCACCGGCGACGCCGGCGAAACCCTGCAAGCGCTGCTGCCGCTGCTCGAACACAAGGACGACCGGCGCTGGCGGCGCAAGGTAGAAGGCTGGCGCGCGCGCTGGGACAAAACCGTGCACAAGCGCGCTCTGGCCAAGGCCGAGCCGATCAACCCGCAACGTGTGGTACACGAGCTGTCGCCACGCCTGCCAGACCACGCCATCATCACCAGTGACTCGGGTTCCTGCGCCAACTGGTTCGCCCGCGACCTGCAAATCCGCGAGGGCATGCAATGCTCGCTGTCGGGCGGCCTGGCATGCATGGGCGCGGCGGTGCCCTACGCCATCGCCGCCAAGTTCGCCCACCCCCAGCGCCCGGTGGTGGCATTGGTGGGCGACGGCGCCATGCAGATGAACAACCTGGCCGAGCTGATCACAGTGGCCAAATACTGGCAGCAGTGGGAAAATCCACGGTGGATCTGCGCGGTATTCAACAACGAGGACCTCAATCAGGTGACGTGGGAGCAGCGGGTGATGGAAGGCGACCCGAAGTTCGAGGCGTCGCAGTCAATCCCTGACGTGCCGTATCACCTGTTTGCAATATCCATTGGCCTGGAAGGTATTTTCGTCGACCGCGAAGAGGACGTGGGCCCCGCCTGGGAGCGAGCGCTGGCGGCAGATCGCCCGGTTTTGATCGAGTTCAAGACAGACCCCAACGTGCCGCCTTTACCGCCGCACATCAAGCTTGAGCAGGCGAAGAAGTTCGCCGGCACCCTGCTCAAGGGTGACCCCGACCAGGCCGGGGTAATCGTGCAAACCGCCAAGCAGGTGCTCAAATCGGTGTTGCCGGGCTGACCGTGCCATCGGACCCCTTCCCCCTCTTGCAAGCTGCGTGAAACAAGGCATGCAAGAGGGGGAGCGCTGGGCTTATGCCTCTTGAAGCGCACGTGGCCGAGCGTTGCGCTGTTCAGCACCGCTGTCAGCGGCATTCTGCAACTGGAAATCAAACTTCAGTTCAGCGTAGCGGCCAGGCACGCCGCGAGCGCCGTCTTCGCGGAACACGATTTCCCCCACCAGCCCTTCTCGCGTCGCATAGGCGAAGTCGTCCCACAGGTACTTGTCACCCGAAAGGTTGATTTGAGTGGTCAGGTGGCGGTAGCCCGGCGCAGAAATGAAGAGGTGCACATGCGCCGGCCGCTGGCCATGACGGCCCAGCAGATCCAGGCATTCCTGAGTAGGGCCTTGCGGGTCGCAACCGTAGCCAGAAGGCACGATCGAACGCGCGCGATAGCGGCCTTGCGCGTCAGTGACGATGCGCCGACGCAGGTTGTAGTCCGACTGGCTCTTGTCGAAGAACGAGTACGTGCCACGGGTGTTGGCATGCCAAAGGTCGACAGTGGCTCCGGCCAGGGGCTTGCCCTGCGGGTCGAGCACCTGCCCTTCAAGGAACATCACGGTTGCGCTGCCGTCTTCACTGCCATCATCCATCCGCGCTTGCCCTTCGGCGAGCGGAGCACCTGCTACGTACAGAGGGCCCTCAATCGTACGTGGGGTGCCGCCCGTAAGGCCAACCTCGGCATCCTTGGCGTCCTGGAGCAAATCAAGGAAGTGCTCGAGCCCCAGGCCTGCTACCAACAAGCCAGCCTCGCCCTTGCCGCCCAGGCGGTTCAAGTAATCGACGGCATGCCAGAATTCATCCTCGGTGACCTCGAGGTCTTCGATCAACCGCGCGGTGTCCTGCAGAACGCGGTGGATGATGGTCTTGATGCGGGCGTTTCCGTCGGTGTTGCCAAACCCGCTTACCTCGTCGAAGAACTTTTGGGTCTCGGCAGATTGCGAAATTTTCACGGTCATGATCGGGTGCCTCGTCTTGTTCTGGTTGGATCGCAGCTCAGCGGTCATCGCTGTGGATGGACGATGGGTGGCGGCAAAGGCCTTCGACCTGGATGTCCATGTAAGGGAACAGCGGCAGTTGCATGAGGGTGTCGTGCAGCGCCTCAACGCTCGGCACATCAAAGACGCTGTAATTGGCGTACTGCCCCGCAATACGCCACAGGTGTCGCCAGGTGCCGTCTCTCTGCAGGCGTTGCGCCAGGTCTTTCTCGTCGGCCTTGAGCTTGGCGGCCTGTGCCGGGTCCAAGTCGACGGGGAGCTTCACGGTCATCTTTACGTGGAAAAGCATCTGTTCTTTCTCCTTGCAGATCAGCATCAATGCCGGCAGAAACGCGCCAGGCGTTCTTCATTCAGGCTCAGGCCAAGCCCCGGTGTCCGAGGAACATGCAGCTCGAAGTCCCGGTAAACAGGAGGCTCGTTGACGATTTCTTCTGTCAGCAGCAGTGGCCCGAACAGCTCGGTCCCCCAGGTCAACTGGCGCAGCGTCAGAAACGCATGGGCAGAGGCCAGGGTGCCGATCGAGCCCTCGAGCATCGTGCCGCCATACAGAGCAATGCCGGCGGCCTGTGCGATCTGCGCAGTGCGCAGCACTGCGCGAGGCCCGCCATTTTTGGCGATCTTCAGTGCAAAGATGCTGGCCGCACCGTCGGCTGCCAGGCTGAAGGCATCTTCAACACTCTCGATGGATTCATCGGCCATGATGGGCGCTGGGCTGCTTTGGTTGAGCCGGATCTGGCCACTACGGTTGATGCGTGAAATGGGCTGTTCGATAAGGTCGATGCCGTTGTCAGCGAGCAGCCGGCAAGCCCGGATGGCTTGTGACTCGTCCCAGTACTGGTTGACATCGACCCGCACGCTGGCACGCTCGCCCAGCGCGCGTTTGATTGAAATGACGTGTTTGAGATCTTGTTCGAGCGGGTTCGCGCCAATCTTGAGCTTGAAAACGCGGTGACGGCGAATTTCAAGCATATGTTCCGCTTCCGCGATATCGCGGGCCGTATCGCCGCTGGCCAAGGTCCACGCAACTTCCAGGCTGTCGCGCACACGGCCGCCGAGCAGCTCGCTGACTGCCAGCCCAAGACGCTTGCCTTGCGCGTCGAGCAGTGCAGTCTCGATACCTGACTTGGCAAAGGTGTTGCCCTTGGCCAGTTTGTCCAGTTTCTGCATCGCAGCGTTGATGTTGCCAGCAGGCAGGCCAAGCAACGCCGGAGCAAGGTACGCATCGATGTTGGCTTTGATGCCTTCCGGGCTCTCGTACCCATAGGCAAGCCCACCAATGGTGGTTGCCTCGCCGATGCCTTCTACACCGTCACTGCAGCGCAGGCGCAGCACCACCAAGGTTTGCTTCTGCATCGTATGCATGGCGAGCTTGTGCGGGCGAATGGTCGGAAGGTCGACAATGATGGCATCGAGCCTGTCGATTGTTGGGTAGGTCATGGTGAAGTCCGTTTGGTCAGAGAGATGATGGTTTGATGTGCCCGGCGCTTGCGCTTCGCCGCTACCCCAAATCCCCTCCCCCCACTGGAAGCGTGACGCCGGTGATGTAAGAGGCATCGTCCGACGCCAGGAACAGAATCGCGCCCACCTGCTCATCGATGCTGCCGTAGCGCTTCATCAGGCTACTGCTGAGGGTCTGGTCGACAATTTGTTGGTACCAACCCTCCTCGTCCTGGCTCTGCTGCTCGCTGTTTCGCGGTATGCGCCGCGGTGGTGCTTCAGTACCGCCTGGCGCCGTTGCGTTCACCCGCACCCCACGCTCCGCTGTCTCGAATGCAAGGCACGAAGTCAGTGCGTTGACACCGCCCTTGGCGGCGCCGTACGGCACGCGGTTGACGCCTCGCGTGGCGATGGAGGAGACATTGACGATCGCGCCGCAGCCCTGTTCAAGCATGTAAGGCAGAGCGGCATGGCAACACCATAAAGTCGGGAACAGCGAGCGACGTACCTCCGCCTCGATCTGATCTTTCTCGTAGTGCTCGAACGGTTTGGCCCAAATCGTGCCGCCAACATTGTTTACAAGCACATCCAGCTTTCCGAATGCCTCTACCGCCGCAGCCATTACCCGACTGCACGCTTCATGCTCTTCCAGGTTGGCCGTCAGGGTGAGCACACCAGGGCCGGCCAGTTCATGAACAAGATCCGAGCGATCCACTGCGACGAGCAATGCCCCTTCAGCCTTGAGCTGCCGAGCAACGGCCAGCCCTATTCCCTGGGCAGCGCCTGTCACCAAGGCGACTTTGCCTTGAAATCGGTTCATACACTTCTCCCTCGCCGCCTCCTGCATGACCGCCAGGAAGCACGCGCCAGGACGCCATGACAGCGTCGAATAAAAAAGAGGGCTGCCTTCACCCGCGCGATGACAGCCCCCAAAGGTCAGGATGCGGCTGCGAATTTCTCGTAGTAGAAATTGGCCGGGGTAAGGCCTTGCTCAGCCATATAACGGTGGACTGCCTCCACCATGGCAGGCGGGCCGCACAGGTAAACGTCAACGTCACCCTCATTCAGGTGGGCCGGTGCGATGTGCTGGGTCACGTAGCCTTTCAGTGGGTGCTGGCTTTCAGGGTTCGCCACACAAGCGCCGTAGGTGAAATTCGCAATGCAGGCTGTAAACCGGTCCAGACGCTCGATCTCGACGAGGTCGAAATCGTTGGTCACGCCATAGATCAGGTGCACCGGAAAATCACTGCCCTGCTCGGCGATCCGCTCCAGCATGGCGGTGAACGGTGCAAGCCCAGTCCCCCCCGCCAGCAGCAACAGTGGCCTCTGGATGGGGCGCAGGTAGAAGCTACCCAGTGGGCCGACCAGGCTCAGGCTGTCGCCTACCTTGGCTTCGCGGGTCAAGAACGTACTCATCAAGCCGCCCGGCACGTTGCGGACCAGAAAGCTAACCTGGCCATCCTTCTGCAAGGTGCTGAACGAGTAAGCACGCGAGTGTTCGGTGCCTGGCACCTGAAGGTTGGCGTATTGCCCCGCAAGGAATGCCAGCCGCGCCAAGGCGTCGCCCTTGATAGAGAGCGCAAGGGTGCTCTCTGACAGCTGCTCGACGCTGCTGATGACTGCCTGGTAACGGGCTTGCTCCAGCTTGCACACCTGTGAGGACGCAGGAATGCTGATGACGCAATCGCTTTCGGCGCGCATCTGGCAAGTCAGCACCAGGCCTTCGGCGATTTCTTGCTCACTCAGTGCGTCTTCAATGAAATTGTCACCCAGGTCATAGCGCCCGGATTCGGCTTTGCACTTGCAGGTACCGCATGCCCCGTCACGGCAGTCCAACGGAATATTGACCCCCTGGCGATAAGCGGCATCGGCTACGGTTTCGTGGCCACCGGCTTCGATGAAGCGTGTCACGCCATCTTCGAAATTGAGTGCGATCTGGAAACTCATGTTGCACCTCGCGGGCGAGTTCCAGCACCGCGCGCCGAGGCACGCGTGCGGACACTCGCCTTGCTTCGTATCAGATGTGGTAGATGTCGATGACCTGACGGACATAGTCATTTTTCAGTACCACTTTTTTCGCCTTGATCAGCGGCTGTTCGCCGCGCAGATCCAAGGTGTAGAAGCTGGTACCGAAGTAGCTGTCAGTGGTCTTGTAGCGAAAGCTCAGCGTGTGCCAGTTGAAACGAACGTTGCACACGTCATTGCTGTGCTCGACAACTTCGATGTTGCTGATGTTGTGAGAGGTGCGTGTATCCGGGACGGTTGCGCTCGAGCGCTCGGTCTTGATGCGGAATACACGGTCCTCAAGCCCGCCACGGTTGCCGTACCAGATCAGCGATATTTCACTCTGCGGGTCTTCGGTCAGCGTGTCGTCATCGTCCCAGGACGGCATCCAGAAGCTTGCATCGACTGCATACAGCTCCAACCACTCATCCCACCGAGCGTCATCCAGCAAGCGTGCTTCGCGGTACAGGAAGTCGCGGACCGTTTCATGAAGGCTCATTGCACAGCCTCCACAGGGATGAGTTTCTGCTCGTGCTCAAGCGCCTTGATCATCATGTCCTGCCAATACTTGTGCTGCAGGACGAACAAGCCTTCGTCTTCCGTACGCACGCCAGACATCAGAGGCTTGAGTTCGATTTCCTGCGCCGCCTGGTCTGCACCTTCAACCCAGTGTTCAGCCCCGCGGGACATATCGTTCCAGCCTGCCCCGCCACCATAGCCGGTCTGGCAAGAGCGGAACTCTTCAAGGTCATCCGGGGTGGCCATGCCACTGACGTTGAAAAAGTCCTCGTATTGGCGAATCCGTTTTGCCCGAGCATCGGCGCTCTCGCCTTTCGGGGCGATGCAGTAGATGGTGATCTCGGTCTTGTTGACGGAAATCGGTCGCGCCACACGAATCTGGGAACTGAACTGGTCCATCAGGTAGACGTTCGGGTACAGACACAGGTTGCGCGAGTTCTGGATCATCCAGTCCGCGCGTGCCTGCCCATGGTCCTGTGCCAGTTGCTCACGACGCTCGAACGCCGGGCGGTCCTCGGGGTTGGCCCAGCGGGTCCAGAGCAGCAGGTGGCCGTGGTCGAAGGAGTAGAAGCCGCCCCCTTGCTTGGCCCAGGCGCCTGCACTCATGGTCTTGATTTCATCGCCCGCTTCGCGCTGCTTGCGCTGATTCTGAGTGGCGGCGTAGTTCCAGTGTACGGAGCTTACGTGGTACCCATCAGCGCCGTTCTCGGCGGTCAGTTTCCAGTTGCCTTCATAAACATACGAGCTGGCGCCGCGCAGTACTTCCAGCCCCTCAGGGGACTGGTCGACGATCATGTCGATAATCTTGGCAGATTCGCCTAGATGCTCGACCAAGGGTTTGACGTCTGCGTTGAGGCTACCGAAGAGGAAGCCGCGGTAGGATTCGAAGCGGGCGACTTTGGTTAAATCATGCGACCCCTCGCAGTTGAAACTGGCAGGGTAGCCCGCGCTGCTGGGGTCTTTGACTTTGAGCAGCTTGCCGCTGTTGTTGAATGTCCAGCCGTGGAACGGGCAGGTGTAGCTGGAGCGGTTGCCACGCTTGTGCCGGCACAGCATGGCGCCGCGGTGGCTACAGGCATTGAGAAACGCATTCAGCTCCCCGTCCTTGTTGCGCGCGATGAAGATCGGCTGGCGCCCCATGTTCAGGGTGATAAAGTCATTTTTCTCCGGGATCTGGCTTTCATGCGCCAGATAGATCCAGTTGCCCTCGAAGATGTGCTTCATCTCAAGGTCGAACAGGCGTGGGTCAGTGAACATCTCCCGCTTGCAGCGGTAGACACCCTTCTCGCGATCGTCCTCGAGCAAGGCATTGAGGTAGTCGAATCCCAGGAACATGGCCAGGGCCTCCATTGTTATTGTCAGGCCAGGCCAGCTTAGGGCGAGCATCTGCGTTCAGATATCCACTCGCTGCACAGTGATATCCACTCCTTGCATTAATTCGGTAGGATTGAGGGCTCAGCATGGAATGTCACATTCGTCCCGCCACGAGCAGAGATGCAGTAGCGATAAGCCGCGTAGTCATTGCCGCCCTGCGGGAGTCAAATTCACAGGACTATCCGCCTGGTGTGATCGCTCAGGTTGAGCAAAGCTTTTCTCCTGACGCCATCACCACACAGCTTACGAAGCGTAAGGTCTTCGTAGCCTTGTTGGGCGAAAACATTATTGGCACTGCCGGTCTCGACGGTGATGTGGTCAGAAGTGTTTTCGTTGACCCGGCTCACCAGAAAGGCGGTATCGGGCGGCATTTGATGGATGTCATTCATACAACTGCTGCCCACGCAGGAGTTGGCGCTGTACGTGTGCCATCGTCAATTACAGCTGAACGGTTTTATACCGCGTTGGGTTATCAAAAAATCCGCGACGAGTTTCATGGGGCGGAGCGCACCATCGTCATGGAGAAGCGGCTGTAGGATTAGCCCAGACTATTTACCCACTTATGCGACACGGGCTTGTCTGTTAATGGGCTAGCGGCTGTTCCTGACGGTTTCCGACGGCAACTCGCCAAACTGCTGGCGATAGGTTTCGGCGAAACGCCCAAGATGGGTGAACCCGTACTCAACCGCGATCTCGGTCACACTGCGAACCGCGCAGCTTCTGTCGCTCAGGCAGGCGTGCACCCGCTCAAGCTTGCGCTGGCGAACATAGCGCTTAGGCGTGACCCCTAGATGCCGCTCAAACAGCACGTAAAGCGACCGCACACTCATGCAGGCCTGCGCAGCGAGGGTATCCGGCGATAGTTCGAGCTTCAGGTTACGCTGGATGTAATCCAGAATCGGCGCCAGACCCCTGTTCGGACTCCCGAGGCATTCGTACCGAATGTTGGTGCTGAGCAGCGTCAAAAGCTTGCTGGCGACGATTTGGCTGTAGTGGGACTGAACGCGAGGCAGAGAGTCTACAACCTCCGCTTCATGGCAAATCATCGACAGCAACGGGACAAAACCCGCCAGCTCATCCAGCCGATACTGATTCCTGGTAAACCTCACCCCTTGAGCCGGTCGCGCCCATCGCTGCTCGTCGCAAATGGAGTCAACCAACTGCATGGGCACCTTAAGGATGAACTTCTCGCAGTCAGCGGAATAGGTCAGGTCGACCTGCTCATCCGGGTTGATGAGCAGCAATTCCCCAGGTACCAGGTGATGCGCTTTCTCCCTGCTTCGCCACAGGCAGTTGCCGCTTAGCAGCACTTGGAGGTGGTATACGTTTTCCAGGGCTGGGGAGGTCACGCGAACGCTCCCCCCGTAGCTGATCCGGCAGAGGTCGAGCTCAGCAAGTTTGCGATGGCTGAGACTCGCCTGGGGATGAGTGGTATGAGACAAGCCGATGCAGTGCTTCCCTACATGCCGGTTAACGTAGTCCGACACGGCATAGGGGTCAGCGTGCTGGAACACGCTACTACTTTCGCTTAGCAGACGGCTTTCCATTAGGCAGGCACTCGGTGACGTCGTTATTGTGTGCCGTTTCCTACTAGGCTTGTGGCCTGTGGTCACGGTCAGATTCGTTGCGCCGCGGCCGAGGCCGCGGGCACATAACCAGCATCGTATGAAGTTTGCGAAGCTTCAGGCAATGAACCCGACGAAAAGCCTGTTCGATTAACGAACAGCTACCCTCACCCGGTCACCACCTGGTAAGTCACTTGGTGCGCCTCAGTGGGCAACGGCACCTCCCACTTGAACAGCATCCGGCGGATGTCATCGTTACGCAGCGAGGTGTCGCGCCGCTGGTTGCGCCGCATGATTTCGCCCTCCGGGCGCTCCAGGTACACCATCTGCACCTGCGCGCCATAACCGTACAGCAAATCCAGTGTGCGGCTGCGCATCTGCGCCGACAGGTGCGTCGAGTTCCACACAAACGGCCGGTGCTCGCGCAACAGGGCCTTGGCGCGGTCAATGGCGTAGTGCGCCGCCGCCCCTTCGTTCTGCCCATGGCGCAAGCCCAACGCCTGCCGCGCGTCGTCAAACGACACGACCGGCAGTTGCGGGTGATGCTCGGCGGCCCAGGTATCTTTGCCACTGGCCGGCAGGCCCGACAACATCAGCACCTGCGAGCCCTGGGGTTGGTGCAACGAGTAGTCCGGATGCACCCGCGCACCGCGCAGGTACTGGATGCGCGTGTAGTCATCGGCAAATGCACGGGGCCCATGCAGGCAGCCTTCTTCTGCAGCCAGCTCGCGCCACACCTCGATGGCCGTCAGCACATCGGCCTTGCCACTGAAGTGCCGGCCCTCCATGTCAGCCTCGGCAATGGCACACAGCATCCAGACCGGCAGCTCCCAGGACAGCTTGTGCAGCAGGAACTCCGCGCTGCGCCCGCTGCGGTCGCCTTGCAGGGCGAAGAACGGCAACTGATGCACCGCGATGATTCTGCAGATCTGCTCGCGCAACGCGAACGGTACGCCCGCCCGCCACAGCAGCAAGCGCGCATCCACCGCCCCACGCCGGGAGTGGCCGGGCTGGCCGATACGCCCGGTTTCGGGGTCGATGACGGTGGTATCGGGTTTGGCGATGTCGTGCAGCAAGGCTGCAAAAAACAACACAAAACGCTGGTCCGCCGTGGCCTGCTGGTAGGCGCGCTGCGCCAGCAATGCCTGCACCACCATGCGCGTATGAATCCAGACGTCGCCCTCGGCGTGGTAGGTCGGGTCTTGCGGGGTGTCCGCCAGGCGAGCCAGCGCCGGGATAACCGCAAGGCACGCCGATGCGTCCATGTCGTGCCCGGGTGCGGGCACCAGCTGTTGCAAGTGTCGAATATCCATTTCCGGATGCTCCTTCAGTAGCCACGGCGCGGGCCGTGCCAGTCCATGGACAGGCTCGGTGCGTAAAGGTCGACGCCGTCGGCCAGTTGATTCGGGATGAACGGTTGGCTGGCATGGTGCTGGTCGGCATCAAGGATTGCCTGCACAAAATCCTGCCGTACCCATTTGAGCCGCCCCAGGGTCTGCTGGTGGTCTTCAAGCTTCAGGTACAGACCCTCCATGCGGCTGGAGTGATCGCATTGGCGCCAGGCGCGGGCCAGGTCCAGGCCCTCGCGCTGCACCACCTGGGCGAATACCTCGCGCCACTGCGCGCTCTTGGCCAATGAGTCGCCCACCAGTGCCATCAAATCGGCATAACGCGCCGGGGCCGGCCCCTCATACAGCACCGGCACCGACAGCACCGGCCCACCATCGAGCAGGCGCCGGCGCGCTTCAGTGGACAGGAACAGGCCCCTGGCCCGGTCCCAGACATCGAACTCGCAGAAGTAATGCGGCAGACGGTCGTAGAACACCGAATGCTTCTTGTGCAGCCACTCGCCGTACAGCACGAAGCGGTCTTCCAGGCGTTCGAGCAACCAGTGTTCATGGGCTACCGCCCACTGCTTGAACAGGTTGAACTGTCGCTCGCGCCCGCCTCCGGTGAGGTAATGGCCACGCGATTGCAAACGCAGCTCGCCACCTTGGGTAAAGCTGATGCCGGCGTTAGCGCCGTCGAGTTTTTCTTCTACCACAAGCCAGGCACCGGCCAGAGCGCTGTAGCGAACCTGGCCGTCGTCAGTGTCGCCATCCTGCAGGCGTGAGCCTTGCAAGTGCGGCGTGCGGGGGTATTTGAGCAGATCAAGGGTGTGCGCATCGGCACGAAAATCCATGTTCATGGGTTTCTCCACAGAAATTGGGAAAAACCGACGACAGGATCAGGCAGGCATGGCGATGAAGCGCCGCCGCGCACAGGCGCAGGCAGCCATCAGGCAAGATGGACCGTCGTCGGTATCAGGCGTGTTGGCTGAGGCAGGGCACTGGCTTCACCACTTGGAAAAAGGTTGCAGGGGTTTGAAGGCGCGCATTCAACAGCAACTGGCAGGGCCAGGTCAAGGGCAAATGTGCATCGACTGTTTCAACCGCCGGCGAGCAGGCTGCGGTCAAACACGAACCCACGAGGCTCACGCGGAGTGTGCCGATACAACTGCTGCGGGCGGCCCAGGCGCGGCTGGTTCTTGTCGCCGGTATCGACCACCCAGCCCTCGCCTTTCATGCGCTCAAGGCGCTTGCGCACCGAAGTGCCATTAACTGGCTGGCCCAGGCACGCCTGCATCGCGGCCAGGGCATCGAGCACCGTGAAGCGCTCCGGCACCAGGTACAGCGGCAAGTTGGTATACAGGCTTTTGGCAGCCAGGCGCTCGCCAGCGCGCTCAACCAACAGCCGGTGATCGAACGGCAGCGCCTGCTTGCCGGTCAACAGGCTGTCAAGGTCGTGAAAGGCTAGATGCTCGCTTTGCAGGGCCGTGTCCGGGTCGAGCAGCGCCAGGTAATAGGTGCTCAATGACCAGCCACGCGGATCGCGCACGGCATTGCCCTCGGTCCCCACTTGCTCCAGATGCCGTGGTTGCACCAGGGCCTTTTCGCTCAACGCGCGGGCAGCAGCGGCATCGAGGCTGCTATCGGCGCTGCGGCCATTGACGATGACACCGGGCAACGCCCACTGCCCGGCATGCGGCTCACGCTCGCGCTGATGCAGCAGCACCTGAAGGCGCAGATTATGCGGTGACAGGCGCAGGGCAACGATATCTACGCTGGCCAGGACTTCTGCTGTGCTCACTTGATGCCTCCCCTCTGAGAACCTGCCTATATTCCACCAGAGCAATTAAATAGGGCAAGCAACAAATTATTTGGTTGGCCGGCCTTGACACACTTAGTGCACCAGATGGATTATGTACCCATTCCAGCCGGGGAGACCCCTCAGATGAAAATCGCAAGCTTCGATGTTGACGCCCAAAATGGCTTTACCAGCAACGCCCCGCACGAGCTGCCGGTGCCGGGTGGCGAGCTGATCGCCCCGGCGCTCAACGCCATGGCCCGCCGCGCCGACCTGCGCCTGGGCAGCAAGGACGCCCACCCAGCCAATGCGGCCTGGGCTGTCGCCGAACACGGGCAAATGCTGCAACCGCTGACGCTGGCCAATGCCGACCTGACCTGGGTCAGCCACTGCGTCCCCGGCACCGCAGGCTTCGAGCTGCTACCTGGCCTGCCCGCCCCCATCGACTACGACTACTTCGTCTGGAAAGGCGTGGAGCCAGACCTGCACCCCTACGGCGCCTGCTACCACGACCTGGCCGAACGCCGCTCCACCGGCGCCATCGAATACCTCAAGGTGCAGCAGGTGCAGGCGATCATCGTCGGCGGCCTGGCCCTGGACTACTGCGTGCGCACCACTGCCCTGCAACTGCGCCGGGCGGGCTTCGAAGTGCTGCTGTACCTGCCGGCCTGCTGCGCCCTGAGTGCCGATGGCGCCAACGCCGCATGCAGCGAGATGCAAGCCGCCGGTATCTACCTGTGCGCCGACGAACAAGCGCTAGACACCCAACTCACCGCCCTCAAGGAGCCCCGCCCATGACCGACAGCGTATTCGGCCCACGGATCGTTCAGAACCTGCTGGACACCGACTTCTACAAGATCACCATGATGCAGGCGGTGCTGCACAACTACCCCAACGCCGAAGTGGAATGGGAATTCCGCTGCCGCAACAACGAAGACCTGGCGCCGTACCTGGCCGAGATCCGCTACCAGGTCGAGCAGTTGAGCGAGCTGTCGGTCACCCTGGACCAGTTGGCCTACCTTGAGAAGATCCCGTTCATCAAGCCGGACTTCATTCGCTTCCTCAGCCTGTTCCGCTTCAACCTGCGCTACGTGCAGGTAGGCCTGGACGATGCCGGGCAACTGGCCATCCGCGTGCGCGGGCCGTGGCTGCACGTGATCCTGTTCGAAATCCCGTTACTGGCGATCATCAGCGAGGTGCGCAACCGCTACCGGTACCGCGACGTGGTCATCGAGCAAGTCGGCGAGCGCCTCTACCAGAAGCTTGATTGGCTCAAGGCCGAGGCCAGTGCCGATGAACTGGCCGGCTTGCAGCTGGCCGACTTCGGCACCCGGCGGCGCTTCTCGTACCGGGTGCAGGAAGAGGTGGTGCACATTCTCAAGCGGGACTTCCCCGGGCGCTTCGTCGGCACCAGCAACGTACACCTGGCCCGCGAGTACGACTTGAAACCCATCGGCACCATGGCCCATGAATGGTTCATGGCGCACCAGCAACTCGGCCCACGCCTGGTCGACAGCCAGGCTGCTGCGCTGGAATGCTGGGTTCGCGAATACCGCGGGCAGTTGGGTATCGCCCTGACCGACTGCATCGGCATGGATGCGTTCATGCAGGACTTCGATCTGTATTTTGCCAAGTTGTTCGACGGCCTGCGCCACGACTCCGGCGACCCATTGGTCTGGGCCGAAAAAGCCATCGCCCACTACCAGCGCCTGGGCATCGACCCGCAAAGCAAGACGCTGATCTTCTCCGACGGGCTGGACTTCGCCAAGATGCTCGAACTGTACCGGGCACTGAGCGGCCGCATTCACGTAAGCTTCGGTATTGGCACCAACCTCACCTGCGATATTCCGGGTGTGGCGCCGATGAACATGGTGATCAAGATGACCGCCTGCAACGGCGCCCCTGTGGCCAAGATTTCCGACAGCCCAGGCAAGACCCAATGCCGGGACGAGAATTTCGTGAGCTATCTGCGGCATGTGTTCAAGGTGGCGTGAGGAGCAAGCGGCAAGCAAAAGCGGATTGGCGCTTTCTTGCAGCTTGTAGCTTTGGGCTCGAAGGTCCAAAAAACGCTGTGAATCGGTAGGTGCATGGTTATAAGATAACGTTTCTTATCGTGATCTTTCTGCCTGTGACCTCTCCTCCATGACAAGCGCATCAGCCCCCCCTACCCTGCTATCCCAGCGCCTGCAGAGCATTGACGCCCTGCGCGGGCTGGTGATTCTCTTCATGCTGCTCGACCACGTGCGTGAGACGTTCTTCATGCATCATCAGGTCAGCGACCCGATGAACGTCGAACTGACCGACCCCGGTCTGTTTGCCAGCCGCACCCTCGCCCACTTGTGCGCACCTGTGTTCGTGCTGCTCACAGGGCTGTCAGCCTGGCTGTACGGCGAGAAGTACCAGGGCCGTGGGGATGTCTCGGCGTTTCTGTTCAAGCGCGGACTGTTTCTGGTGGCGCTGGAATTCACTCTGGTCAACTTCGCCTGGACCTTCCAGTTGCCGCCGACGGTGATCTACCTGCAGGTCATCTGGGCGATTGGCATCAGCATGATTGCCCTGTCCGTACTGGTGTGGCTGCCGCGCGCTGCGCTCATCACCCTGGGCACAGTGATCATTGCCGGGCATAACCTGCTCGATGCCCTGCATTTTGGGCCTGAGTCGGCACTGCACGTGCCGTGGGCCATCCTGCATGACCGTGGCTGGCTGCAAGCCTGCGACAGCCTGCGCCTGCGCACTTCCTACCCAGTGCTGCCGTGGATTGGCGTAATTGCCATAGGCTATGGCCTTGGGCCGTGGTTTGGCCGTGCCAGCCAGGCAGGGGCCCGGCAAAAGCGCCTGTTGCTGGCCGGTAGCGCGGCACTGCTTGGGTTCGCGCTGCTGCGCCTGATCAATGGCTACGGCGAAGCGCCATGGAGCAGCTACGCGAACGTCACGCAAAGTGTGATGAGCTTTTTCAACATCACCAAGTACCCGCCGTCGCTGGTGTTTCTGACCCTGACGCTGGGCTGTGGGCTGTTGTTACTGCGCGGCTTCGAACGAGCCGGGACTACCCGCTGGATCAACGCGCTGACAGTGTTTGGCGCGGCGCCCATGTTCTTCTACCTGCTGCACCTGTATGTGCTGAAGCTGTTGTACCTCGCCTGCGTGGCGGTGTTTGGGCTCAACCGTGGCGGGTATTTCGGTTTTGAGGCTATCAGTGCGGTTTGGCTGGTGGCAGTGGTACTGGCGGCTGCCCTTTACCTGCCAGTGCGTTGGTTCGCGCAGTTGAAGGCTCGCCGGCGGGATATCGCCTGGCTCAAGTATCTGTAATGCCACTATCTGCCCCTACACCGCGCTGTGGTTTATGTGGGCAGCAAAAACGTTTCCCCCTGGCGGCTGATGGTCTACCATGCCGTCCGCCGGTTTCCCCAGGGAACTAACAGGGAATCCCCGGCTTGCCAGTGGCAAGCCAACGGGAACTGCCCCCGCAACTGTAGGTGCCGAGCCCGCGCCATCAATGCCACTGGAGCGAACCTCCGGGAAGGCTGGCGCAGGGCCAGGACGCACCAGTCAGGAGACCTGCCGGCGCACATTCACCAACCGGCGGGGTGTCCGGGATGGCCATCTCCACCCCTTGCGGGTGCTGTCCGTTGCCGGCCGCAATGGGCCTTGCGATGCCTGTCCGTGTGTTCATGCCGTACACAGCCCGATAGGAGATCGCCCCTCATGCTGCCCCGTTTCGCCACACTGCTCGCCAGCCTGTCGCTGGCATGTGCTGCCCATGCTGGCGCCACGCACTACCCGCTGACCGTCGACAACTGCGGTGTAGCGCAGACCTTCGCCCAAGCCCCGGAGCGTGCAGTGACCATCGGCCAGGCCGGCACCGAAATGCTCTATGCCTTGGGCCTTGGTGAGAAGCTTGCGGGCACCTCGCTGTGGTTCAACAACGTGCTCCCCGAGTTTGCCGAACAGAATGCCAAGGTGCCGCGTTTGGCGGACAACGACCCAAGCTTTGAGGCCGTAGTCGGCAAGCGCCCGCAGTTGGTGGCGGTGCAGTTCGAGTGGATGGTCGGCGCCCAGGGCGTGGTCGGCACCCGCGAGCAGTTCGCCGAGCTTGAAATCCCGACCTACCTGCTGCCATCGGACTGCGAGGGCAAGGACAATCTGGTGGGCGCCGACGGCACCCGCCTGCAGCCGTTTCGTATCGACAGCATCTATAAAAGCATCAGCGAGCTTGCCGAAATCTTCGACGTTCAGGCGCGGGGCGTGGCCCTCAATGACCAACTCAAAGGCAAGCTCAAGCATGCTCGCCAGCAGCTTGCCGGCAAGGACCTCAGCGCCACCAGCGCGCTGTTCTGGTTCTCCAGCGCCGACCTTGAGATGGACCCTTATGTAGCAGGCCGCCAGGGCGTGGCCGATTTCATGCTGCAAACCCTGGGCGTGCGCAACGTGGTCGAGTCCAACGAGGAGTGGCCGACCGTGGGCTGGGAGACGCTGGCCAAAGCCAATCCCACATGGCTGATCATCGCGCGCATGGACCGCCGCCGCTTCCCGGCGGACGACGTCGAAAAGAAGCTTGAATTCCTGCACAGCGACCCGGTAGCAAAGAACATGGACGCGGTCAGGAACGGCCGCGTAATAGTGCTCGATGCTGACGCCATGCAAGCCGGCATCCGCTTGTTCCCTGGGCTGGAGCGCCTGTCCACGGCCTTCGCCACCGGTAAAGCACCGCAACCATGAACCGCATGCTTCCTCTTGGCGCCGTCGCGCTGCTTGCCTTGCTGGCAGCGCTGCTGGCCGGTATCGCAATCGGCGAAACGCGCCTGAGCTTCGAGGTGGTCGCCCAGGTGCTGGCCAACCACCTGTGGCAGGCAGGCCACGTGCTCGACCCGATAGACGCCGGCATCATCTGGAACTACCGCCTGCCGCGCACGCTGGTGGCTGCCGCCTGTGGTGCTGGCCTGGCCACCTGCGGGGTAATCCTGCAGGCGCTGTTGCGCAACCCGCTGGCCGAACCCTACCTGCTAGGCCTGTCTGCCGGCGCATCGACCGGCGCCGTGGCAGTTGGTTTGCTGGGCTTGGGGGGGACGCTGCTGTCATTGTCTGGTGGTGCTTTCGTCGGTGCGTTGGCGGCGTTCGCGCTGGTTTTGCTATTGGCGCGCGCCAGCGGCAGCAGCCACAACAACGCCCAGGTAATTCTTGCCGGCATTGCCGGCTCGCAGCTGTTCAACGCGCTTACGGCGTTTCTGATCACCAAGTCGGCTACCGCCGAGCAGGCCCGCGGCATCATGTTCTGGCTGCTGGGCAACCTCAGCGGTGTGCGCTGGCCATCGGTGTGGCTCGCCCTACCTGTGGCCCTGCTGGGGCTGGTGGTGTGCCTGTGGCACCGCCGCGCGCTGGATGCCTTCACCTTTGGCGCCGACTCCGCCGCCTCACTCGGGGTGCCGGTGCGCCGCACGCAACTGCTGCTGATCAGTTGTGCCGCGCTGGTCACGGCGGTGATGGTGTCGATCGTCGGCGCCATCGGTTTTGTCGGCCTGGTTATCCCCCATGCCCTGCGCTTGCTGCTGGGCCCGGGGCATAGCCGCCTGCTGCCTGCCAGTGCGCTCGGCGGAGCGCTGTTTCTGATCGTCGCTGACATTCTTTCGCGCACACTGATCAGCGGGCAGGTAATCCCGGTGGGCGTGGTCACTGCGCTGATCGGCGCACCGGTGTTTGCACTGATTCTGATCAGCCGCCGGGGCCGCCCATGACCCTCCTGCATACCATCGTCAGCGCCCCGCTCGCCTGCCAGGGCTTGAGCTTGCGGCTGAGTGGGCGCGAGGTTTTGCAGGGCATCGACCTTGCGGTAAAAGCCGGCGAAACCCTGGGCATCGTAGGGCCCAACGGTTCGGGCAAATCGACCTTGCTCAAGCTGCTCGCCGGGCTGCTTACGCCAAGTAGCGGCAGCGTGGAACTGCTCGGTGAGCCATTAGCCAAGCTACCGCGCCGGCGCGTCGCACAGTTGCTTGCACTGGTGGAGCAACAGGCCGACACCCAGGACAGCATCAGTGTCTACGACGCCGTGGCACTAGGCCGCACACCGTGGCTGTCGGCACTGGCGCCGTTCAGCAAGGCCGACCGCGCCATTGTCGAGCAAGCCCTGGCGGACGCTGATGCCAGCCACTTGGCCACGCGCATCTGGCGCGAGCTGTCCGGTGGCGAGCGCCAGCGCGTGCACATCGCCCGGGCCCTGGCCCAACGCCCGCAGTTGTTGCTGCTGGACGAGCCGACCAACCACCTCGATATTCAGCACCAACTGAGCCTTCTGCATCAAGTTCAGGCGCTGCCGGTGACCACCTTGGTGGCGCTGCACGACCTCAATCAGGCGCTCACCTGCGACCGCCTGGCGGTGCTCGACAAAGGGCGCCTGGTCGCGCTTGGCACCCCAGAAGCGGTACTGACCCCGGAGCGTTTACTGAGCACTTTCGGTGTGCAGGCCCACTACCTGACCGACCCATTCGATGGCGCGCGCATCCTGCGTTTTCGCGCCCCCTGAACAGGATGTTCTGCCCATGTTGCTGCGCCCTGCTGCCCTGCTGCTCACCACGCTATTCGCCGCCACAGGCGCGCTAGCTGAAGTGCATGAAGTAAGGATGTTGAACCGCGGCGCTGATGGCGCCATGGTGTATGAGCCCGACCACCTGCGTATCGCACCTGGCGACACGGTGCGGTTTCTACCCACCCAGGCCGGGCACAACGCCGCCAGCATCGCGGGCCTGCTGCCGGACGGCGCGGTGGCATTCAAGAGCAAGATCAATCAGCCGTTCGAGCAGACCTTCGCAACACCAGGTCTGTACGGCATCCAGTGCATTCCTCACCTGGCGATGGGTATGGTGATGCTGATACAGGTAGGCGAACCCGGCGCGGCGACGATCCCCGAAGCCCTGCCCGACCGTGCCAGGCGCCGCCTGGCTGCGCAACTGGAGAAGTTGCGGGCACAGCCTTGAGGCGGGTGGTGCAGCCGCCCAGTGGGCGGTTCTGCAAGTGTGCGCCGTCAGGCAATCCTTGGCCTGATCGGCGTCCATCCTGCAGCGGTGGTGAAGTGGCTTGGCTGAGCGAGGGCTTACGCCAACGCGCCAGCGCATCACCGGCCCTTCTTGTATCGCCTTAAACGCCTTATTGGTTCAGTTTCCACTGCTCTTTTTCTTGGGGAGTAAGGCTGGCCTTTACCTCGCCGAATGTCTGATTGAACTCGCCACTGACATTGCCAAACACCGAGAAATTGGTCAGCAAATAGCGCTTCACTGTCGTTGGCCATCGACCCTGGCGATGGGCAGCGTTAATGATGCCCTTGGCGTCCTGATAAGTGGTTTGGCGATTGACTTCGGTCAAGCGGCGTTCAAAATCGCCGAAGGTCCATTCATCGGTGCGGGCTTCGAATTCGTCGAGCAATTTAACTTTATAGAGAGCAAGGTTTGGCATCGTGCGTCTTCCTTTGGTTGTATGGAAAGAAGACGGTAAGCGACCCTAGGCGGTTTGAAAATATACACGGTGTTACTCAAACCGATTGATAGGTAGGAAGTTTCTGACTTCTATCTGACATTACAAGCATCAAGTTCAGCCTGGCGTTGCAAGCGCGTTTCAATGCCCAGGCGGTAACGGCAGTAGTCGATGACCATCTCACGCTCATCGGCGCGCAGCCGATACAGCGGTTTGTCATCACCTTCATTGGCAAAAATATTGAAGAACTGCAGGCGCGGCGTCAGCCCGTGTTTGATAAAGAACGTGGTCTTGATTTCCTCGTCTTCGTAACTGGTGTAGTAACCAAGTTTCAGTACCAAGGCCACGAGCAACGCAGCGGCCAGAACAAGCCATTTTTTCATCGGGAGTGCCTCACCGGCAGCGCACACTGCATATGGGTGGTCTGCCAGACCGGGTCGTTTTCGACATCGACGATGGCGAACCCTTGGCGTTCCCAAAAACGGATCGCCCCCGGGAGGAATGGATGGGTGTGCAGGTACAAGCGCTCTACCCCTGCCTGCAGCGCATGCTCGCGCAATGCGGCAAACAACGCGGCTGCCAGGCCGTGGCGGCGGTAGCCAGGGGCGACGAACAGACGCACGATTTCCACCGTTCTACAGGTGTGATAGTCCAGTTGAGCAAAGCGATGATCGTAGGGCAGGTAGCCGATGCCGGCGATGAGCTGACCTTGGTCGTGAGCGACCAGAAAATGGCCGGGGCCGTCGATATACGTTTCGTTGAAGGTGGCCAGGTCCGCAGGCATGGGGGAGCTGGCGAGCAGTGGAAAAAGGCCGCGTCGGGCACCGTCGATGAAGCGCACGGTTGCGGCAGTGGCGGCTCGGCTGACGGGGGCGATGGTCCAGGTTGGCATGCATTTGGGCTGGTTGCTGGGTGTGGGGATGTTCTACCGTAGCGGGGCGTCACGATCAACCAGCTGAGATCCACACCATCGCTACAAGCAGCAGGCACGAAGCTATTCTCATGCGCCTCGCAAGACCGCGCGGAAAGCTTAGATAATCATCCTTATCCAGCTCACCACGGCGAATAAAAAACTGCGGCCATAATAGCGTCGCCGACATTGAACTGACCTTCATACAACGCATGTGTAGCGTGGAAAAGCCTCCGCCCAAGCCATCATAAAGACATTGGCTGCGCTGAAGCGCACTGCACATCAACTCAAATTGCTTTGCAGTTGCAATATGCATATGTAGCGCCATACCCGAAAAAATGACAATAAGCTGCACAGAAAACACCAACAACTCAAACCCACTAGAGGAATAGTTTAGACTAATCATAAAGGCGCTCAAACATCACCTCCCCGGCCGTTAGATAACGACGGCTCGAGGAGAATCCTGCGAGCAAGATCAAACGAAACATGTATGAAGCGCCCGAGCATCACGTGTTGGTCACTTTCACGAAGGCGATGAGTATTCCCAGGATCAAAAACCCCAGCAGCAGGCTCCAGGTACTGATTAACAACATCCATCTCAGCCGCCGAGGGAATTCTTCGCTGTCCTCAACGCTCAACCACCCGTGGCGAATGCCGAGCGATGGATAGATAACGGCAAGGCTCATGGCGCTGACCACCAATATACGCGACCTCAGCGTCGAGGCCCCCCAGCAATTAATTTCATCCTCAAAACCGCTACTACGCCGAAAGGCGCGTCGCAGCGCATTGAAGTATCTAGAATGGGCGATGAATGCTTGAGTTGCCGTACCGATAATCAGAAATGTGAAGGGCAGCAGCACAATGAATAACCGCACGCTCGCAGGCCATGCAACAAGGTCAATCATAATTGGCCTCATATAATAAATCACCCGCCCACTCTCCGACGAAACTCCCAGCCTTGGTGCCTCCGAAAGAGCCTGCACCGATAACGGCTATCCCACATATGGCTTTACCCACGACGCCGAAATTACAGATCGCCTTGACTGCTAACCCCCCAATGCTACCGCCCGCAGCACCTCCGGCCACGCTTCCGGAAAAACCACCGACCTCTATAAACCGCACCCTTTTACAACTGTTGGTTTCACCGGCCTGACAAGCCTCCACTACTTTCAAATACGACGAGCCTGCGCCTAATCCAATCGCTACAAATGCACCCGCTTTCAAATATTTTGCTGCCCTGGCGACCTCATCCAAATGCGTCGTATAACCCGGTATCGAACCAGGCGTTCCTGCTTTAATCCAGTGATGCACTAGACTCTTGGTGGAAATACCTAACCCCTTGCGTAAGCGCTCATGCCCACCTAGCGTGAGGTACTTATCCAGAAACGCGCTGCGTAATTGAGCGTCCAGTTGCTGATACAAAAACCGTCGCGATTCAAAGAACTGCGGGCTGTTTAATCTCCCATGTGCAGAAAACTCGCGCTGATGTAGCAGCTCAATACCCTTTAGCGTGTCTTCCACCCGACCAAGGCCGCTTGCAAGCATGTCACGTCCGACACCCATCGAGAGGCTTGCCCCACTCAAAACACCCGCAATTTCGCCGATATGCTCCATCATGAAGTTGGCTTCCTGCTCATCGAGAATCGCCAACGCGTCGCGCGCACGTGCTGCGGCCGCCATCAGGTGTGCTTCTTCCTGCGTGCAGGCATCGGCGTTGTCGGGGTCACCCAGAACGAATAGTTCGCCAGCCTTGAAACCTTGATCGAAGGTGGGGTTGAGCCGCTGCACGCGGCTGATGGGCAGCAATGGGTCATGCCCGAGGACCTCAGCCAGCACCTGCGGGCCGGACATGCTGCGCGGGACGATATAGAAACCCGGCTGCAGTGCACCTGACCTTGTGCCGGAGGCCGTCACGCTTTGCGCAGGGAGTGAAGCGCCGCCCAGCGGCGCGATGACTCGGTTGCTGCCTGGAGGGCAGCCGCAGGCTACCAGCGCGCCGTCGACGCAGACCTCACGACCGCCGGAGGTAAACCAAGGGATGCCCTCCACCACCTTACCCACTTGCCCGCAGCCTGGGCACTCGCTGGTGGCATCGCCGTTGCGCAGGACCTGATGGCCGTCACTGCTGTAGCCGGGGTTGCTGGCAATGCATCGCGCACCGGTGGTGGTGATATCACCGTCCAGCGCCTGGCCCTTCCCCTCGATATTGACGCGGCTCATGTGCAGGCCTTCCTGTGCAAAGCACGGGAAGCTAACAGCTCTCAGGGGGATGGAAATGCAAGGATCAGGGGTTTGGGAATAGGCTTACAACAAGTCAGGAATGGGTAACTGCTGGGCAAGTCTGGATAGCGCAGCCTGGCGGAGAATGAATTCTGTGGGAGATTCCATGGTTTTACACAACCTGCACTGGCCTCATCGCAGGCTGGCGCCAGCTCCCACGCAGGCCGTGCTCAACCGCAACATTGCTGGTTGGACCCAATCCTGTGGGAAATGATAGGGAGTCGTGGCGATATCCGGGTCTGGCTCAGGTTTCTGTGGGAGCTGGCGCCAGCCTGCGATGAGGCCAGCAGACCGAGCCGAGCCACCTGCTCTGACGCTAATCCCCGCGCAACATCTCCCTGGGCACATACTTGCCAATCTCATACTTGCCAATAGCCGCCCGGTGCACTTCATCCGGCCCATCGGCCAGGCGCAGGGTGCGCTGCATGGCGTACATATAAGCCAGCGGGAAGTCACCGCTCACCCCTGCCCCACCATGCATCTGAATGGCCCGGTCGATGACATTGAGTGCAACGTTGGGCGCCACTACCTTTATCTGCGCAATCTCGCTGCGCGCCACCTTGTTACCCACCGTATCCATCATGTACGCCGCTTTGAGGGTCAAGAGCCGCGCCATGTCGATTTCCATCCGCGAGTCGGCGATCTTGTCGATGTTGCCCCCAAGGCGCGCCAACGGCTTGCCGAAGGCACTGCGTTGCGCCGAGCGCTTGCACATCAACTCCAGCGCACGCTCGGCCATACCCACCGAGCGCATACAGTGGTGGATGCGGCCAGGCCCAAGGCGGCCTTGGGCGATCTCGAAACCTCGGCCCTCGCCCAGGATCACGTTTTCATACGGCACCCGCACATTCTCGAACAACACCTCGGCATGGCCATGGGGAGCATCGTCGTAGCCGAACACCGGCAGCGGGCGCACGATGGTCACCCCCGGGGTATCACGGGGCACCAGAATCATCGAATGCTGCGCGTGGCGCTGGCCATCCGGGTTGGACAGGCCCATGAAAATCATCACCTGGCAACGCGGGTCACAGGCCCCGGAAGTCCACCACTTGCGCCCGTTGATCACCCACTGGTCACCGTCGCGCACCGCCGTCGCGGCCATATTGGTTGCATCCGAAGACGCCACCTCAGGTTCGGTCATGGCAAACGCCGAGCGGATCTCGCCGCGCAGCAGCGGCTCCAGCCATTGGCGTTTCTGTGCCTCGCTGCCATAACGCACCAGCACCTCCATATTGCCGGTGTCCGGCGCCGAGCAGTTGAACGGCTCCGGCCCCAACAGCGAGCGGCCCATGATTTCGGCCAGCGGGGCGTATTCCAGGTTGGTCAGCCCTGCGCCATATTCCGACTCAGGCAGAAACAGGTTCCATAACCCCTCGTCACGGGCGCGGGCCTTGAGCGTTTCCATGATCGCCGTGGGCTGCCAGCGGTCACCCTCGGCTACCTGGCGCTCGAATACCGGCTCTGCCGGGTATACGTGGGCGTCCATGAACGCACTGACGCGCTCGCGCAGTGCCTGCACCTTGGGCGAATAGGCGAAATCCATCGGGGCTACCTTCCAGTCTGTGGGCAACATGGACGCAGCCTAGAACAGGCAGGCTCAATCCACCTAGCCTATTTTCTGCGTGTATAAACATTCATAACCGATATATGATCCGGCAATAATTCCAACAACGAGCGGCGCCATGAACCTCAGCAAGGTCGACCTCAACCTGTTCATCGTCTTCGACGCCATCTACACCGAAGCCAACCTGACCCGCGCCGGGCAGATCGTCGGCATCACCCAGCCGGCGGTGTCCAATGCCCTGTCGCGCTTGCGCGAGACCTTCAATGACCCGCTGTTCGTGCGTACCGCCCAAGGCATGGTGCCGACGCCCATGGCGCAGAACATCATCGGCCCGGTACGCAACGCGTTGGCCCTGCTGCGCACCTCGGTGCAGGAAAGCCGCATTTTCAACCCGCAACAGGCCAACAAGACCTTCCGCATCAGCATGACTGACCTGACCGAAGCGGTGATCCTGCCCCCATTGTTCCAGCGCCTGCGGCGCCTGGCCCCGACCCTGGTGATCGAGAGCTTCCCATGCAAGCGCCGTGAAACCACCAAGGAGCTGGCCGCCGGGCGCCTGGACTTTGCCGTGGACGCACCGCTGAACACCGACCCTCAAGTCCGCCACGTCAGGCTGATGCAGGACCACTACGTGTGCGCCATGCGCCCCGGCCACCCGCTGGCCGAGAGCAAGCTGACGCTGGACAGCTACCTGGGCATGACCCATATCCATATATCGAGCCGGCGCAATGGCTTGGGCTATGTTGACCTGGCGCTGGGCAAGATGGGCGTGCAGCGCCGCGTGGCGCTGCGTTCGCAGCATTACCTGATGGCCTCGCAGGTGCTGCAACAAACCGATATGGTAATGACCGTGCCGGAACGTTTTGCCCGGCGCCACCAGTTGCGCCATCAGCCGGTGCCGGTCGAGGTACCGGCACTGGAAACCCACCTGTACTGGCACGAGAGCACCGACCAGGACCCGGCCAACCGCTGGATGCGCGAGCAGATCATCGAACTGTGCGAACGAGTGGCTGCGCAGGAGCAACAGGCCTTGGCCAGCGCCTGAGGCGCTTGGGCAGGTTGCATTGCCAGGTGCTTTAGGTAACCTTTGCGCGGCCCTGGTCCAGGGCGTGAGCCCTCCCCCGCACAAGGAATGCAGCATGCCCATAAGGATCTTGGTGATCGGCGCCTACGGCAACTTCGGGCGCATCATCTGCCGGCACCTGAACCCGATGCCAGGCGTGCAACTGATCGTCGCCGGGCGCAATGCCAATTCCCTGAAAAACCTCTGCGAACAGCTCGCTGGCCCCGCTGCGGCCTTGCACGGCAGTTGGTGCGGCGATGCCATGGCGCCAGGGTTCGCGGAAGCCCTGCGTGAGCTGGGCATCGACTGGGTAATCCATACCGGCGGGCCTTTCCAGCGCCAGCCCTACAGCGTCGCCCAGGCGTGCGTAGAGGCAGGGGCGAACTACTGCGACCTTGCCGACTGCCGGGTGTTCGTCAACGGTATCACCCAGCTTGATGCACAGGCGCGCGAGGCCGGCGTGGCACTGCTCAGCGGCTGCAGCTCAGTGCCCAGCCTGTCGTCGGCGATCATCGACGAACAGCGACACCGCTTCAGCCAGATCGAGGCGATCGAGCATGGCATCAGTTCGTCGGCGAAGATGCCTGGCCTTTCTACCATCGAAGGCGTGCTGGCCTATGCCGGGCGGCCCATCCCGCAGTGGCGCGATGGCCAGCCGTGCAGCGTCGATGGTTGGCTGGGCCTGCAACTGCGGCACTTGCCAGGCCTGGGCTGGCGGCTGCTGAACAATGTCGATGTGCCCGACATGGACATCTTCGCCCGCCGTTACGGCGCCGGTACGCTTGCATTCAAGGCCGGCGCCGGGCTGATGGCCGGCGGGGTGGCCAACGCCGCCCTGGCCTTGCTGGTAAAACTGGGGCTGGTGCGTGACCCGCTGCCGTGGGCCCGCCGCCTGCACCGCCTGGGTGTGTATTGCGAGCGGCTGGGCGACGGCAAGAGCGCGATGTACATCCGCGTGCGTGGCCTCGACCCGCAAGGCCAGCCGCTGCACATGCACGCACAGGTGACCGCGCTGGATGACAAAGGCCCGCAAATCCCAAGCTGCGCGTCGGTGGCGTTGATGGCCAAGGTGCTGGCGGGCTACCGCCCGCAACCAGGCGCCCGCCCCTGTGTCGGCGAAATCAGCGTGGCCGAGTACCTGGCCGCCATCGGCGCGCCCCATCAGCTTCGCTACAGCCTGGATTTCCAGCAGGGCCGCAGCTGAGATGGATTACGTCCTGCTCAAATATCTGCATGTCATTGCGGCTGTGTTTCTGTTCGGCTTTGGCATGGGGTCGTACCTGTACCTGATCGCAGCCCATCGCACTGGCGATGCTCGGGTGATCGCGGCGGTGGCGCGCATGGTAGTGCGTTTCGATGCCTGCATCACTACGCCCGCTGGGTTTGTGCAACTGCTGACCGGGTTTGCCATGGTGCGGCTAACCGGCATGGATTGGACGGTGGGCTGGCTATTGGCCGCGCTGCTGATCTTCTTCGGCGTCGGCGCGCTATGGCTACCGGTGCTGATGCTGCAAAAACGCATGCAGGCAATGGCCGCTGCCGCCGCAGGCACCCACGCAGCGCTGCCTGCGGCATACGCGCGGCTGTATCGGTGGTGGCTGTGGATGGGCGTGGCGGGGTTTGCCGGCATGTTCCTGATGGTGCTGGTAATGGTCAGCAAACAGGCCCCCTGGCAGTGGTTTTGACCGCAAGCCGCTTGCAGGAGAATTTTTTTCTCCGTCATAAGCTAATGGCGAAACGTTATTTCTGAATGATGCCCGACGTACGGTAAGAAGAGGAAACCTTCGCCGCAGCGGCCCTTTAGCATGCGGTTCATGGATGCCGAACAACGGCCTCCCTGCACGGACTTGCCCGATATGACGACTGCCCCGCTGTACTTCGATTACGCCGCCACCACTCCGGTCGACGACCGGGTCATCGAAACCATGCTCACTTGCCTGGGCCGCGAGGCTAATTTTGGCAACCCCGCCTCCAGCGGCCACGCATACGGGCAAGCTGCACGCGAAGCGGTCGACCAGGCGCGGCGCCAGGTCGCAGAGCAAATCGGGGCGCAAGCGGACGACCTGGTGTGGACCTCGGGCGCTACCGAATCGAACAACCTCGCTCTCAAGGGCATCGCCCAGGGCTGCAAACAGCCCGGGCACCTGATCACCAGCCAGTTGGAGCACAAAGCGGTGCTGGACACCGCCGCTGAACTGGAACGCCAGGGCTGGGCGGTGACGCGCCTGGCGCCCGATGCCGAGGGGCTGATCCAGCCTGAGGCGGTGCAGGCGGCGCTGCGGGCCGATACGCGGCTGGTGTCGCTGATGGCGGTCAACAACGAGCTCGGCACCATTACCGATTTCGCAGCCATCGGCCAGTTGCTGCATGCACACGGCGCGTTGCTGCATGTGGATGCTGCACAGGCAGTGGGCAAGGTCACTATCGACCTGGCGCGCCAGGCGGTAGACCTGATGTCGTTCTCGGCACACAAGGTCTACGGGCCTAAGGGCATCGGCGCACTGTACGTGGGGCCGCGCGCCCGTGACGGTTTGCGCGCCCAGATGCACGGCGGCGGGCACGAGCGCGGGCTGCGTTCAGGCACCCTGCCCAGCCATCAGATCGTTGGCATGGGCAGCGCCTTCGCCCTTGCCGGGCGGCCGGGGGATGCCGAGTATCAGCGAATCGCAGCCTTGGCTAGCCGCCTGCGCGATGGCCTGCTGGCTTTGCCTGGGGTCAGCTTGAACACAGCCTCTGCGCAGCGGGTTCCGCACACGCTCAACCTGTGTATCGACAGCCCGGGGTTCAACAGCCGCGCTTTGGCGGGGGATCTGGCGGTGTCTAGCACCTCGGCCTGCAACTCGGCCAGTAATGCCGCGTCGCATGTGTTGCTGGCCTTGGGCATCGGTGATCAGCGTGCGCGTAACAGCGTGCGGGTGAGCGTTGGGCGTTATACCCAACAGGCCGACGTGGACCGGGCGATTGCTGCGTTCGAGCGGGTAGTCGGTGCGGCGGCCTTGGCGCTGTGGTGATGTGACAGCAGCAGGTAGTTTTGGCTGCGACTGGGCTACAGTTGCAGCATCCGCCCGATTCAAGAGCACGCATGGCCTTCCATCACCTGACCCGCACCCATCCTCGCCTCAGCATCGCCACGCTAGTCGGGCTGTTGGGCGTATGGCTCATCCCCACACCCGACACGGTGCAACGCATCCTCGCTGGCTGGAACCTCGGGGTCTGGCTGTACCTGCTGATGGTGTTGTGGCTGAGCATTGGCGCCAGCCCCGAGAAGGTGCGCAAAGTGGCGCGTATCGAAGACGAGAACGCAGGCCTGGTGCTATTCACCGTGAGCATCGCTGCAATTGCCAGCCTTGCGGCGGTCACGCTGCAACTGGTGTCCAGCCGCGGCCTCGAAGGCAGCGCGCTGGTGCTGCACTACCTGTACACAGGGCTTACCATCGCGGGGTCATGGCTGTTGATAGGCTGCATTTTCAGCCTGCATTACGCCCGCCTGTTCTACTCGGACGATCGGCACGAGCCGCCGCTGCGCTTCGCAGACGGCGAGCGCAACCCCGATTACTGGGACTTCCACTATGTTTCGTTCACCATCAGTGTCGCCGTGCAAACCTCCGATGTGGGTATCAGCGGCCGGGGCATGCGCCGTGTGGTGCTTGCCCATTCGCTGGTGGGCTTTGTGTTCAACACCGCCATCCTGGGTTTCACCATCAATATTGCCGCTGGCCTGCTCGGCTGAGTGCCGCCGGTCCGAAAGTTCTGCGCGCTTCTGACAATACCCAGCCACTGGAAAACGTTTGCTTCACCGGCACACCGGGGCCGCACAGCCAAGCGGCTGTGTGACCGCCGTCATGCATTGGCACATTGGTAATATTTTCCCCGGATCGTAGCCGTTGCGGGTGCTATGGTTAGCTCCCGAGGGGCCAGGCAAGGCCCGGTTTACTTAAAAGTCGTCGAATCACCGCGTTCCACCCGTGAACAAGGAGGCTGGCATGAACAAGATGACATTTCCCAACGCCTGCCAGGTGATGCGCTGGCATTTCCATCCGCTTGGCTTCGAAGCCACCATGGATGCCCCGCGCAGCATGATCGTGCGCTTGTTCGACCGCGCCAGCGGCGAAACCTTGCTGGCGATTGCCGGCATCCCCTGCGCGGCAATCATGGCCGCCACCGACGTCGAACGCATCATCGAGGCGGTAGAAGCCGAAATGGACACCTTCAACCTGGGCTTGCCGGTATTGCCCGATGCGGTTTGAGCCGCACCAGCAATTTACTGCCTGAGCTCGACCCCGCCCCTGGCGTCAAGCTTGGCCATGAACTGCTCGGCCGGCACCGGCCGACCTAACAGATAACCCTGCAGCGAATCACAGCCCAGCCGGGTCAGGAATTCCTGCTGGCCGTCGGTTTCGACACCTTCTGCGACAATCCGCAGCCCCAGCGCCTGGCCCAATGCGACGATGGCCGAGACAATCGCTGCGTCGTCACCATCCTGTTCCAGGTCGCGTACAAAACCGCGGTCGATCTTCAGCTCATTGGCGGGCAGGCGCTTGAGGTACATCAGGCTTGAATAGCCGGTGCCAAAGTCGTCGATCGACAGGTCAACGCCCATGTCCGACAACCGCTGCAACACCGCAAAGCTGGCATCGGCATCCCGCATGGCCGTGGTTTCGGTGATTTCCAGGGTCAGGCGGTTGGCTGGCAGGCCGTTCTGGGCAAGGGCCTGGGCCACGCTATCAACCAAGCCCGCGTGGGAGAACTGGATCGCAGACAGGTTCACCGCAACACGCCACTCACCGTAGCCCTCGTCCATCCACTGACGCATTTGCCGGCATGCTTCGGCCAGCACCCAGTCGCCAAGCGGGATGATCAGCCCGGTTTTTTCGGCCAGGCCAATAAATCGGTCCGGGGCCATCAGACCGTGCTGTGGGTGCTCCCAGCGCAACAAGGCTTCGGCACCGATAGGCTCACAGCTCACAGCGTCGAACTTGGGCTGGTAATGCAGGCGAAACTCATTGTTGTGCAGCGCTGCGCGCAGATCGTGCAGCAGTTGCAGTTGCTGGCGCGCGTTGTTGTTCATCGAGGTATCGAAGAACCGGTAGCCGTTCTTGCCGGCGTTCTTGGCGTGGTACATGGCCGCGTCGGCGTTGCGCAGCAGCTCGTGCTGGTCCATGCCGTTGCCTGGATACAGCACGATGCCAACGCTTGCCGACAACTGCAGGTCATGCTCGGCCACCCGGAACGGCTTGGCCACCAGATTCACCTGCTTGACCGCAACACCCATGGCGTCGTCCGGCTCCTGCAAACGCACCAGCAGCACGAATTCATCACCCCCTATGCGGGCCAAGGTGTCCTGGCTATGCAGGTGGCCGCGCAGGCGGCTGGCTACGGCCGTCAGCAACTGGTCGCCCACATGGTGGCCAAAGGCATCGTTGACCGGTTTGAAGCCATCCAGGTCGATGAACATCAGCGCAAAGCAGCCGCCCTGCTCGGCGACCCGGGCCATGGCCTGGTCGATACGGTCGGCCAGCAGGGTCCGGTTGGGTAACCCGGTGAGGATGTCGTGCAACGCCAGCTGGGTCAGCTCCTGGTTGGCCTGGGTGAGTGAGCGGGCAAGCTCGGCGGTGCGCGCGTCCAAGCGGGCATCCAGAACCGAGGTGAGTAGCGCCACGGCCAGCACCGCAAGGGTGGTGATCAGCACCAGGTAGTCCAGCCCATCGCCGGCAAGCCCATCGGGCAGCGCGCCGCAGAAGCTGCCGACGGGGAAGTTGGCAGCGGCCATGCCGGTGTAATGCATGCCGACGATGGCAACGCCCATCACTACCGCCGCTGCGCCGCGAATCTGCCGCACATATGCCGTCTGCTGGCGGAGCCGGAAGGCAATCCACAACGCCGCTGCCGAAGCGCCTACGGCAATGGCCAGGGACGTGCCGAACAGCGATGGGTCGTAGTCGATGCCTGGCTGCATGCGCAGCGCCGCCATGCCCATGTAATGCATGCAGGCAATGCCTGCGCCCATCACCAAGGCGCCCAACCCCAACTGCAACCACGGCAGGCGTGGCTGGCTTACCAGCCATAAGGCAAACCCCGAGGACAGCACCGCAATCAGCAGTGACAGCGCCGTCAGGGTCGTGTCGTAGCCCAGGCCCACCGGCAGACTGAACGCGAGCATGCCGATAAAGTGCATGGACCAGACGCCCATGCCCATGGCCAGCGCCCCGCCGAGCATCCACAGATACACCGCCCGCCCTTTGGCCGTGGCAATACGCCCGGTCAGGTCCAGCGCGGTGTAGGAGGCAAGAATGGCCACCAGCAACGAGATCAACACAAGCGAGGATGAATAGCTACCGATCAGCATGGGCACGTCCGCGGGTAGGCCAGGAAAGGCCTGAAAATCGCGCAATTGTACGCAAGCGTTGGGGAAACGCACGGTTTTAGTGCTGGCAAAATGATTACAGCTGGCCGCATCGACACATTTTGCCAGCATCGGATTGGTGTACCCTGCGCGCCACACGTCTAATCTGAACTACACACCCGCACCAGGGGGCTGCCATGCGCACCAACATTGCCCGCAGTTATCTGCTCCCGCTGACCTTGCTCGCCCTCGGCCTGGTATTGACCGGCTGCTCAGGCAAATCTGCACGCTATTCAGCCCAAGGTTCGAACTGTTACGCCAAGGCGCTGCCCAGCAGCGGCGAAGGTGGCTTGGCCTTTGGCCCAACCCTGGCCGCTGCCAGCCGCAAGTCGATGGATAGCTGCATGCGCTACGCGGGGCGCTCTGGCGGGTCACCGAAAACCTGCCAGGTGGTGGTGGCCAAGTGCAAAAGCTAGGCTCGCGCGCTCAACGCCCCTCCTGATGCTGGCGCTGCCAGCGCTCAAGGTTTTGCGCCAGCAGTTGTTCAGGCAGCGGCCCGCTCGCCAGCTCCTGCATCTTGCCCGCGAGCTTTTCACGCAGCACCGCTTCGTTGCACGCCGACTTGCGCGACAGCGCCAGGTACATGCCTTCGCTCGATACCGGCGGTTCCACCACCTGCAACAGCTTCTCCTTGCCCAACTGGCGGGCCAGCGCCATGCCGGGGTAGCGCTCGAAAACCACGTAGTCATTGCGTTTGAGCAATAGTTTTTCGAACGCCTGGGTGGCGGTCGGCACAGCCTCAAGGTTCAAGTGTTGCCGGGCGTAATCATCGAACGCCTCGCCGTGGCTGTTGTTGACCAATGTTCCGCCGCGCAGCCCTTGCAGATCGGCCCAGTCGCTGTAGCGCAATGCCTCGCCCTCACGCACCCACACCACGCTCGAATTGAACAGGAATGGCGGGCTGATGAAGTCCATCAGTTGTTCACGCGCCTGG
The DNA here is from genome assembly GCF_014268825.1 of Pseudomonas sp. SWRI51. NCBI lineage: Bacteria > Pseudomonadati > Pseudomonadota > Gammaproteobacteria > Pseudomonadales > Pseudomonadaceae > Pseudomonas > Pseudomonas sp. SWRI51. The sequence continues at coordinate 37,137 of NZ_JABWRG010000024.1, forward strand.
GTCCGGAAATAGCCGGCCATCATGTCGATGCGCCCGCTTGCCACTTCCTCCTGTGCCCGTGACCAAGGCCCGGCATAAACCACGTCCACCACCAGACCGAGTTCGTCGGCGGCATGGCGCAACAGGTCGGCATTGGCGCCGATCAAGTGCCGGGGGTCACGTGGGTCCCGCCACAGATAAGGCGGGTATTCAGGGTTGCCGGTGGCCGTCAGTTGCTGGCAAGCAGGCTGCGCCGAAGCTACTGCGGGCAGCCAGATAATGGCGAGCGTCAGTCCCATCCACTGGCACAAACTCCGTGCGCTCATTGCGATCCTCGCGCTACCGCTAGGTAGTGGGTAATGGCAGGCAAACAGGTGAGCCGGGTTCACCGGCGAACACACAGTGTGCACCAGAAATGGCCATTAGCCACGCATTCGTTCGGATGTTTGCGCCTAACCGAGCCGAATCACTCGCGGGGGCTCAGCGTAGCCACATCGACCGGTGTCGATGGGGTCAGGCGCAGCACGCGGTCACGCCCGCCTTCGGCCACCAGATAGCCGCCTTGACCGTCCGCAACGATGGCCTGCGGCGCCTTGAGAAAACTCAAGACCGTGTGCCGCGAGCCATCGCCGGCAATGCGCAGCAGCCGCGCACGGTGGGTGGAGTCTTCGCTGATCCACAAACCGCGCTGGTCGCAGAACAGAAATGTCGGGTTGTTGAGGCCATCGACCACCACTGGGTCGGTGCCCTCGGGGTTGTACGCACGCACCTTGCCATTGGCCTTTTCGGTGTACAGCAGGCGGCCATCGATGCAGCGGGTCAGGCCTTCGGTTTCGCTCAACCCTTGGCGCAGCACGTCAAGCTGTGCAGTGCGCCAGTCATAGCGCAGCAACCGGCCATCGCCCTTGCGGTCTTCGATGGCGTATAGATAGTCGCCGTCATTGAACAGGCCCTGCACGTTATTGCCCTGGAACAACATGCGCACCTGGCCATTGCGCGAGACGCTGACTGGCGCACCGCCGACCTCCTGGCTGAACGCCCAGCCGCCGGCCACGGCCACCATGCCATCAGGTTTGGACAGGCCATCGACCACCACCACCCGGTCGCCGCCTGCGGTGATGCGCAAGATACTGCCGCGCCCGCTGTTCAGTTCGCGGCTGACCAGCAGGCTGCCGTCGCGCTCAGGCAGCAGGGAGGCGGCCTTGTCGACCGAGTCGTGCAGCACCTGCACCCCCCAACCGTCGCTTGCCTGGACGGGGTAGAACGACTGCCAGGCAAAGAAACCCAACGCGCAGGCGACCAGGCCGGCAGCAGTGGCCACGGCCACGCGAAAAGTGCGCGTGCGCAAGACATGCATCATTGTTGGGCTCCAGAAAATATGCCGGCGATGCTAACAAGCCGATGTGAAAAAAATGTCGTGGGGGTATACGCGCGAACCTTAATTAAACAAAAGGATATAAAAAGAACAAAACAATCTAACTAATACGCATAAACAAATTGAACATTGCCCTGCCCGCTACGTACGCTGCATGCACATCCCGTTACCTCGCAAAGGAGTTTCACCGTGCCTGCCCGTGCCTTCTCTCCCCTGCGCCGCCTGCTGATCGGCGGCCTGCTGGCCAGCGTTGCCAGTGCCCTGATTCCATGGTCCAGCGCCGTTGCCGACGATGCCAAGACCCTGCGCATCGGCTACCAGAAGTTCAACAGCATCAACATTCTCAAGGGTAGCGGCGCCTTGGAAAAAGCGCTGGCACCGCAAGGGGTGAAAGTCAGCTGGCACGAGTTCGCGGCAGGCCCGCAGTTGCTCGAAGCCCTGAGTACGGGCGCCATCGACCTGGGCCACGCCGCCGACGCGCCATCGGTATTCGCCCAGGCCGCGGGCAAGCCTGTGGTCTACCTGGCAGCCGAGCAGCCCTACCCGCGCGGCATCGGCCTGGTGGTACGCGAGCAGGACCACATCAACAAGGTCGAAGACCTCAAAGGCAAGCGCGTGGCCACCGGCCGTGGCTGGAACGCCCAGTACCTGTTGGCGGTAGCCCTCGAACAAGCCGGCCTCAGCTACCAAGACATCACCCCCGCCTATGTCAACAACGCCGCCGATGCGGTAGCCGCGTTGCAGTCTGGCAGCGTGCAAGCCGTGACGCTGTGGGACCCGTTCCTGGCCGCAGCAGAAAGCCAGCCGGGGCTTAAAAACCTGCGTGACGGCAGCGGGCTGTCCAACAACCGCACCTTCTACCTGTCCACCGCAAGCTTTGCCGACCAGCACCGCGACTTGCTCAAGACCTTCTTCAGCGAGCTGAGCAAGGTCAGCCAATGGGCCAACGCCAAGCCCGGCGAAGTCGCAACCCTCCTGGCGCCGCAACTGGGCATCAACGCCAGCGTGCTGGAGGTGGCCAGCGAGCGACGCAACTACAACGCCGTGGCCATCACCCCGCAAATCATCGCCGAGCAGCAGAAACTGGCCGATACCTTCCAGGGCCTGGGGCTGATCCCGCGCAAGCTCAACGTCGCCGAGGCGGTCTACCCCACCGCCGTGCTGCCGTAAGAGGAACGCCTGGATGCCCCGCCCGATCCGATTCAACGCCTTCAGCATGAACGCTGCCAGCCACCAGTCGCCCGGCCTGTGGCGCCACCCGCGTAACACCAGCGTACAGTTCAACCGCCTGGATTACTGGGCCGACCTTGCCCGCCTGCTAGAGCGCGGGTTGTTCGATGCGCTGTTCATTGCCGATGTGCTGGGCATCTACGATGTCTATCAAGGCGGCCCTGACGCGGCCCTGCGCGGCGGCGTTCAGGTGCCGGTCAACGACCCGCTGCTGCTGGTCCCAGCCATGGCCGGGGTGACCGAACACCTGGGCTTTGGCGTGACCTTTTCGTTGACCTACGAGCACCCGTACCCCTTCGCCCGGCGCATGTCCACGCTCGATCACCTGAGCAACGGCCGAGTGGGCTGGAACATCGTCACCGGTTACCTGGACAGCGCCGCGCGCAATCTGGGCCAGGTGCGTCAACTGGGCCACGACCAGCGCTACGACCTGGCAGAGGAATACCTGCAGGTGCTGTACAAACTCTGGGAGCGCAGCTGGGACGACGATGCCGTGCTGCTGGAGCGCGACAGCGGGCGCTATATCGAGCCGTCGCGGGTGCACCCTATCAACCACCACGGCGAGCACTTCCAGGTGCCGGGCATGCACCTGTGCCAACCTTCGCCGCAGCGCACGCCGGTATTGTTCCAGGCCGGCGCCTCGGCGCGGGGGCAGCAGTTCGCTGCGCGGCATGCCGAATGCGTATTTATCAGCGGCCCGACGCCAACGGTGCTGCGCCGCTATGCCGACGGCATCCGCCAAGCCTGCGAGGCGGTCGGGCGCGGGCGTGACGAGGTGCTGATCTATGCCCAGGCGCTATTGATCGTCGGTGCCACACGCAGCGAAGCCGAGGCACGCTTTGCCGAGTATCGGCGCTATGTCGACCTGGATGCAGCCCTGGCGCTGCTCTCAGGCTGGACCGGTATCGACTTCGCAGGCCTGGACCCCGATGCGCCAATCGAATATATCGAGAACGATGCCGGCCGCGCCGCCCTTGCAGCCTTTACCGCTGCCGACCCCAACCGCCGCTGGAGCGTGCGCGAAGCCGCCGAGTTCATAGGCTTGGGCGGCCGCGGCCCGGTTCTGGTGGGCAGCGCCAGCGACGTTGCCGACCAGTTGGAGCATTGGTTGGATGCAACCGGCATCGACGGCTTCAACCTCACCTATGCCGTGCAGCCGGACGACCTCGCCCAGGTGGTCGAGTTGCTGGTACCGGAGCTGCAGCGCCGCGGCCGCTACCCGACGGCCTACGCCGACGGCAGCCTGCGCCACAAACTGTTTGGCCAGGGCGATAAACTGCCGCAGGCCCATGTGGGGCGTAATGTTCACATTCAGTAAGTGAATACCGAGTATTTCAACATTTAATTTGTGGATGCTGCGCTACGGCTCTTATGCTGTCCGGGCATCCCCTGCACGCACCGGCCGGTGTGGTCCAAGGCAATGGGGAGAGAACAACAAGTCGAGACCGTTCATGTCGAAACCATCCTACTTCGCCCCCCACGGTGGGCACCCAGCTCAGACCGAGCTGCTCACTGACCGTGCCATGTTCACCGAAGCCTATGCCGTGATCCCCAAGGGCGTGATGCGTGACATCGTCACCAGCCACCTGCCGTTCTGGGACAAGATGCGCATGTGGGTCATCGCCCGTCCGCTGACCGGGTTTGCCGAGACGTTCTCGCAATACATCGTTGAAGTCGCCCCAGAAGGCGGCAGCGAGCGCCCAGAGATGGACGCCAACGCAGAAGCGGTGCTGTTCGTCGTCGAAGGCGAAATCGACATCACCGTCGAAGGCAAGCATCACACGCTGGTCCCGGGTGGCTATGCCTTCCTGGCGCCAGGCGCCGACTGGAGCCTGCGCAACAACAGCAAGGCCAATGTCACCTTCCACTGGCTGCGCAAGCACTACCAGAAGGTTGAAGGCCTGCCGCTGCCGGAGTCGTTCGTCACCCATCGCGACAACGCCACCGTCATCGAGATGCCAGGCACCGAAGGTTGCTGGAAGACCACCCGCTTCGTCGACATGGCCGATATGCGCCACGACATGCATGTGAATATCGTGACCTTCCAGCCAGGCGGCGTGATTCCGTTTGCCGAAACCCACGTCATGGAGCACGGCCTGTACGTGCTCGAAGGCAAGGCGGTTTATCGCCTGAACCAGGATTGGGTCGAGGTCGAGGCCGGTGACTTCATGTGGCTGCGTGCCTTCTGCCCGCAGGCTTGCTACTCCGGTGGCCCAGGCCCGTTCAGCTACCTGCTGTACAAAGACGTCAACCGCCATGTGCACCTGACCCTCAACCCTCAGCGTTGAGCCCCGGTTGATGTAAACGAAGCCCGCCTGCATGGCGGGCTTTGTGTTTGTGGCCATACTTGCAGCTATTAACTGCCACCGGGCCACGATCATGCGCCTGCCACACCTGCTGGCTTGCTTTGTACTGTTAATTGCATCGCCTCTGCGGGCCGCCGACAGCTGGGACCTGGCCTATGACCGCGAGGGCATCCGGGTGTACCTGAGCGCCGTGGAGGGTTCGGCGTATAAACAGTTTCGTGGCGTCAGCACCATGCAGGCGAGTGTGCGCACGCTTAGCGACCTGCAAGAGAACCTGCGGGTGGCCTGCAAATGGCTATATGCCTGCGCGCAGATGCGTTTGCTCGAGGTCGACGGGGACGCGACCTGGATTTACCTCACCACCGACCTGCCGTGGCCCACACAGCCCCGCGACATGGTACTCAAGGTGACTACCGAGCGGCTGGATGACGGCACTCTGGTGCGTCACCTGAGCGCCGACCCCGGCAAAATCCCTGAGGAAAAGGGGCGAATCCGCGTTCAGCGGCTGGCTGGCGAGTGGATCATGAAGCCCTTGGGCGAGCGCGAGACTGAAGTGACCTACCAGTTGCGAGCAGACCCAGCTGGCGATGTGCCTGGCTGGCTGGCCAACCGTTTCGTGGTCGATGCGCCGGTGGTGACCTTGCGCACCCTCAGGGCTGTGGCACAGCGCCAGCCGTGAGGCCCTTGAGCCTGCATGCCCAAGCGCTGCCCTCCGGTTCTGTGGTTAGGAATCGTCCCACGTTTGTATGGGAAACCGTGACCTGTTACATCGCGCACCAGCGGGAGATCCTGCCCACCCGACAACTCCCACTTGGGCCATGACATGTCTTCCCCGCTGCGTTCACGCGTTCTACTCGCTTCCTTGACACTCGGCATCCTGCTGACATCCGGCTGCGTATCATCACCCAAGGCCAGCGCGCAAGCGGTTTCTGAACTGCGCTTTCAGGAAAACGTGCAATACATCCTAGTGCGTAACATGCAAATCGTCAGCACGGTCGGGTTGAGGGGTCCGGTGGTGCTCACCTTCACCCTCGACCGCACCGGGCGGCCTCTGGCCTGCGTTGCCAGGCCGATGCGCCAGACCGACATCGCAGGGCCAAACGCACAGCGCTTGTCGGCATTGCTCCAGCTCGTGCAACAGCGGTGCCTGGCGACAGAATTCCCAGCGCCGCCTGAGACCTTGCTCGATGAGCGGCGCCAGGTTGAAATCAAGGCACCGCTGATATTTGCCGATCAGTTTGGCGCAAGACTATTTGCAACTTGATTACAAGCGCTCGAAACCGGCCAGCGCAGACTGACCAGCAGCCCTCGTACGCTCGCGCAACTGCCAATGTCGCCCTCGACAATGCGCAGCCTGCGCCCAGCCGCTCTACTGGCTGCACAACAACGACGGCGCCCACGAGCGCGCCGCATCAGTCCTGGCTGCCCAGACCTTCGGAGAGCACATCCATGTCCACCCCCCATGAGGTATCACCTACCACCCTGCGCCGGGTGATCGCCGCCTCGGCCATCGGTAATTTCGTCGAGTGGTTCGACTTTGCCGTGTACGGGTTCCTCGCCACGCTGATCGCCAGCCAGTTTTTCACGGGGCAAAGCGCAAGCGTCGGCCTGCTGAAAACCTTCGCGGTGTTCGCTGTGGCCTTCGCCCTGCGCCCGTTGGGCGGCATCGTGTTTGGCGCCCTGGGCGACCGCCTTGGGCGCAAGCGCATCCTGTCGCTGACCATTCTGCTTATGGCCGGCTCCACCACCCTGATCGGCCTGCTGCCAACCTATGCCAGCATCGGCGTACTGGCGCCGGTACTGCTCACCCTCGCGCGCTGCCTGCAGGGCTTTTCTGCCGGGGGCGAATATGCGGGCGCCTGCGCCTACCTGATGGAGCACGCCCCGCAGAACAAACGGGCCTTCTATGGCAGCTTCGTGCCGGTGTCGACGTTCTCGGCATTTGCCTGCGCGGCGGTGATTGCCTACGGCCTTGAGGCCAGCCTTACTACCGAGGCGATGAACACCTGGGGCTGGCGCGTGCCATTCCTTGTAGCCGCCCCGCTTGGCCTGGTGGGGCTCTACCTGCGCTGGCGCATGGAGGAAACCCCGGCGTTCCGCCAAGCCATCGCCGAGGGCAAGCAACACGCCCATTCCCCGCTGGCCGACACCCTGCGCCACCATGGCCGCACCATCCGTAACCTCGGCGCGTTCATCTCGCTGACGGCGCTGTCGTTCTACATGTTCACTACCTACTTTGCGACCTACCTGCAAACCGTCGGCCAGTTGAGCCGCGCCCAGGCCCTGCTGGTGTCCACGGTGGCGCTGCTGTTCGCCGCCGCAGGCTGCCCGCTGGCCGGCGCGTTCAGCGACCGCATCGGGCGTCGGCGCACCATCGGCCTCACCTGCATCTGGGTAATGGTGGCGGTGTTTCCGGCTTACTGGCTAGCCAGCTCCGGCTCGCTGAGCGGAGCCCTGTTGGGGGTCATCCTGCTGGCCATTGGCGCCTTGATGAGCGGCGTGGTCACTGCAGCGCTGCTGTCGGAGTGCTTCCCGACTCGCAGCCGCTACACCGCTTCGGCAATCACTTACAACGTGGCCTACACCTTGTTCGGCGGCACCGCACCGCTGGTGGCGACCTGGCTGATCGAGTCGAGCGGCAGCCGACTGGCACCTGCGTTCTATCTGGTGGTGATTGCACTGCTGGCACTGGTTGGCGGGTTGGCGTTGCCGGAGACATCGCGGGTTTCGCTGCATGATGAGCCATCGACGGATACGCCCGCCCACGCAGAGTCAGCCTAAGCGCTCGTGGCCTGTTGTAGCACAAGCCCCAAGCAACTGAGTAACTGTAGGGGCAGTAATACCTTGCCGCCCTTACAGTTGAGACACCATCGCAATTACGCATTAAATAACATCAACTCAACCCGCCTGTTTAAGACAAAACAATGGCTTGCCGGGCCATTGAGTTTTTAAAGCAGCCTGCACGCTGCGGCCTCGTCGTCATTCTTTATGCCAATTCCTTATTGCATAACGGGTTTATGACGCCAAATGAAAGGCATCAAAACCTGCCACGGAAATCTTTTAAACAATAATTGAGCTTAACCCTACAAAAGTGATGGCAATTCCCCATCATCTCACGCTAGGATCCAATCCAATCTCCGCTGCACGGTCGCCCTTCTGCGTATGGCCGACGCATCATGGAGTCCAGGGAATGGACGGCGCCCACGCAAGGGACACCGCATTCTTCCAAGGTTGAACTAATTATCAGTCGTTTTCGATTATGCAGCCCTGCGCGCGTTTGCAGGCCTGCCGTGTGCCTGATGTTTATACCTGAAACGGAGATTGAGTCATGGAACCGTTCGTTGGCGAAGTTCGCCTTTTTGCTTTTGGTCGCATTCCCAGAGGCTGGTTACCGTGCAATGGCCAGTTATTACCTATCAACACCAATCAAGTCTTGTTTACCTTACTCGGCGTCACCTACGGCGGCGATGGGGTAACTACCTTCGGCCTGCCTGATCTAAGCGGCCGCGTCGCAATTTCCCGCAACGATGTCGCCTCGCCAAGCCCAGCCTTGGATGTGCACCCATTGGGCAGCAAGGGTGGCAACGAAGCGATAAGCATGACCCTGGCGCAAATGCCCACACACACCCACCAGGTGGCAGCCAGTACTCAGAAAGAAAACCAGGCAAGCCCGGCCAACGGCTTCTTCTCCGCCTCGGCGACCGTCGACGGCAAAGCGCTGTCGCAGCCGGTATATGCCGTCAAGAGCGGGAGCGCGGTGACGCTGGACCCCATGGTGGTCGATTCCGCAGGTGAAGGGGCGCCCATGGCCAACATGCAGCCGTTCCTGACGCTGAGCTATTGCATCGCCTCCATTGGCATCTTCCCACCCCGCCCTTGACCCAACTTACTGGAGCATTTTCCATGTCAGATGCCTACGTAGGTGAGATTCGTCTGTTTGCCGGTAACTACGCCCCCCAAGGCTGGCGCTTTTGCGACGGCAGCCTGTTACAAGTCAATCAGAGCCCCGCACTGTTTGCATTGATCAGCAGCCTCTATGGCGGTGACGGCCGCACGACATTCGCCCTGCCGGACCTGCGCGGTCGCATCCCGGTGGGCCAAGGCCAAGGAGCCGGCTTGAGCAACCGCCCCCTTGCGAGCTTCGGCGGTACCGAAACGGTGCCGGTCACCAGCAACAACATGCCGGCCCACAGCCATGGGTTTACCACCACCAGTGCCGTCGCCACCACTCCGACGCCCGGGCCTACGCTGCTGCTCTCGAGTTTCACCAAAACCCAGGTGGTGACAGGCCTGTACGCCAAACCGGTCAACCCGCCCCCCGCCCCGCCGACTGCGACCGTAGCGCTGAACCCTAACGCAGTGATGGCCGCAGGTGCACCCGCGGCAACACGCAGCAACCTGATGGGGGCCCTGGCGATCAATTACATCATCTGCCTGGATGGTTATTTCCCGGACTTCAACTAACGATCAGCCCCTTTCGTAACGGAGTTACCCATGGATCCCTTTGTCGGTGAAGTCAGGCTGTTCCCCTATAACTACATTCCCAGCGGCTGGATGCGCTGCGACGGCACGGTATTGCCGATTCAGACCAACGCGGCGTTGTATGCGGTGATCGGCCTTGCCTACGGCAGCGCCGGCGCCAACACATTCAAGTTGCCCAACCTCAACGGGCGGGCCGCTGTAGGTGCCGGTGTATCGAAAACCGGGACCACATGGCAGCTTGCCCAGCCCACCGGCGCCGATACGGTGCAACTGAACGTCAACAGCCTGCCGCAACATAACCACGGGCTGAACGTCATCCCTTCGGTCACCGCCAGTACCGCGATCAACGCCCCTGCCAACAACGTGGTGCCGACGCAACCGACCCGGGTCACGCTCTACAACAAGGCGGCCGATACCTCACTGTCGTCCGAGACCCTGGCACCGGCAGGCGGTTCAGCGCCGATGAACATCATGCAGCCCTACCAGACACTGGTTTACTGCATCGCAGTGCAAGGGATATACCCACCACACCCATGAGCTGCCTTGACGCACTGCAAAGTCTGCTGGGCGCAACCCCCAGCCTGCCCCTCCCCGGCTTGCGCAGGCAAACCGGGGAGGATGTCTCGTTGCTGCGCGCTCTATTTGTGGCGCGGCGCTGGCAGGAAGTCAGCGCCGCGCCCGGATGGAGCGATGCACAACGCCTGGCCTTCCTGCACGCGCAAGAGCAGATGCAGCGCGCGCATTACGAGCGGCATTATCCGCAAGCCGATTTTCTGGTGGTCATACAGCAAAACCAGCCTGTAGGCCGGCTTTGCCTATGGCGCGCGGACCAATCGCTGCGGGTGGTCGACATTGCCCTCCTGCCGGCATGGCAGGGCCGCGGCATGGGCAGCCTTGTGCTTGAGGCAGTGGTGGCACTGGCCGACCGACTGGCTACACCTTGCTGCCTGAGCGTCGAACCGTTCAGCCCGGCACGGCGGCTTTACACGCGCCTTGGCTTCCTGCCTGGAGAAGACCAGGGTGCCTATCTGCAGATGCACAGGCCAGCCCTCCCACGGAGCGACGCCATGAACTAGCACTGCCACCTACGCAAGGAAGCATGGACAGCTCGGCATCGCCCGAAGCGTCCCCGATTCACGTCGAACGACACGTGCTGCGTGATCGTCCATCGGCAGGATGCAGCATGAACGCACCGACCCCATTCATGGCCCATTGGGCCCGCTCTTTACTGGCACTGTGCCTGTTGACCCTGGCCGCGCTGCTGTCGGCCGAGGCCCAGGCCGTGCCAAGCCTGGTCAGCCCTGCCAAAAACAGTACGCTGCCTCCGGCAGCTCTGAACCAGCCCTATAGCGTCAACTTCACCGCTTCACCGGGCACAAGCGGCATCGCAGGCTGGTACGAGTGCGACATTAACGACCCCTCCTACGACGGCACCCAACGCTGCTTGCCTGCTGGGCTTAGCATCGCCGAGTCACCCGGCAGCGCCACGACCACCCTGACGGGTACCCCGACGGTTGCCGGCACCTATACGTTCGACATCTCGGTGGCCGACGATAACTTCGTGGCGGACGTCGGCTCCTACACGCTGGTCGTGGGCTCAAGTGCCGCACCGACGCTCAGCGGCATCAGCCCCGCCAGCGGCAGCACGGCAGGCGGCACCAGCGTGACCCTGACCGGTACCAACCTCAGCGGCGCCACAGCGGTCACCATTGGTGGCACAGCCGCCACAAACATCGTAGTGGTCAATGCCACCACCATCACGGCCACTACGCCGGCCCATCCTGCGGGCGCGAGCAACGTGGCCGTCAGCACGCCGGGGGGCACAGCCACCCTGACCAATGCCTATACCTACACCACCCCAGTGCCAACCCTGAGCAGCGTCAGCCCTAACAGCGGCAGCACCGCAGGCGGCACCAGCGTGACCCTGACCGGCACCAACCTCAGCGGCGCCACGGCGGTCAGCATTGGTGGCACAGCCGCCACAAACATCATCGTGATCAACGCCACCACCATTACTGCCACTACGCCGGCCCATGCTGCGGGCGCGAGCAATGTGGCCGTCACCACGCCAGGGGGCACAGCCACCCTGACCAATGCCTACACCTATGTCACCCCAGCGCCAACCCTGAGCAGTATCAACCCCAACAGCGGCAGCACCGCAGGCGGCACCAGCGTGACCCTGACCGGTACCAACCTCTCCGGAGCAACGGCCGTTACCTTTGACGGCGTTGCCGCAACCGGGCTGGTGGTCAACTCCAGTACATCGGTGACAGTCACTACCCCCGCCCATGCTGCCGGCGCTGTTGCGGTCAGCATCACCACCCCTGGCGGCATTGCGACACTGGGCAGTGGGTATACCTATTTGGTCGCTGCCCCTGTCGCAGGGCCGGTAAGCGCGACCGTGGCCGCCAACACCAGCAACAACACGATCACGTTGAGCCTCAGCGGCGGGGCCGCCTCAAGCGTTGCAATTGCCGGCGGCCCAACCAACGGTACCGCCACAGCCAGCGGCACCACGATCACCTACACGCCAACCGCCGGGTATTCGGGCGCTGACGCCTTCACCTATACCGCCACCAACAGCGGAGGGACCTCGGCGCCTGCAACCGTCACTGTCACCGTCAGTCCGCCAACCCTCACTGTCGCCCCGGCCACCTTGCCGAACCCAAGTTACGCCAGCGCATACAGCCAAACCCTGACGGCGAGCGGGGGTAACGGCAGCTATACCTATGCCGTGACAACCGGTGCACTGCCCACAGGTTTGACGCTCTCGACGGCAGGCGTCCTGGCCGGCACCCCGTCAGCAACTGGCACATTCAACATCACCGTAACTGTAACTGACGGCAACGGCGCAACCGCAAGCCAGGCCTACACATTGACTGTGGCGGCGCCGGCGGTGGTGGTCACCCCCTTCAGCCTGCCGAATCCGATCTATGGCAGCGCCTACAGCCAGACTGTCACGGCAACAGGCGGCATCGGTAGCTACAGCTATGCAGCCACCGGCACGGTCCCTACCGGTTTGTCGTTGACAAGTGGCGGCACGCTGAGCGGTACCCCTACCGCTGCCGGCTCCTTCAACTTCACCGTGACCGCAACGGACACCAACAATGTGTCGGGCAGCCGTACCTACACCCTGACCATCGCTGCGCCAACCCTGAGTCTGAGCCCAGCGACGATACTCGCTCCAGCGACCGGTACCAGCTATAGCCAGACCTTCAGCGTCAGTGGCGGTGCGACCCCTTACACCTATGCCATTACGTCGGGGACACTGCCGGCCGGCCTGACGCTAAGCGGCGCGACCGTTTCAGGTACACCGACCACCGCTGGGCCCTATTCCTTTACCGTAACGGCCACCGATGGCACCGGCTTCACGGTGTCTTCTACGTATTCCGGCACCGTCAGCAGCTCTGCGCCAATCGCAGGCGCGGTCAGCGTCACAGTGGCAGCCAACAGTTCGGCCAACCCTGTTACCCTCAGCCTGAGCGGCGGCGCGGTCACCAGCGTGGCGATCAGCAGCAATCCCACCCATGGCACTGCAGTGGCCAGCGGCACCAGTGTTACCTACACCCCCGCAGCAGGTTATTCGGGCAGCGACAGCTTCAGCTACACCGCGACCGGCCCAGGTGGCACATCGCCGCCCGCCACGGTCACCGTTACCGTCAGTGCACCGACCTTGGTGTTGGCCCCCGCCAGCGCCAGCCTGCCGGATGCCAGCCTGAATACTGCCTACACCCAGGCGTTCACTGTCAGCGGCGGTGCGACGCCCTACACCTTCGCGGTGACCAGTGGTGCACTGCCGCCCGGGCTGAGCCTCAACGCTGCCAGCGGCATGCTAAGCGGCACCCCGACCACCGCAGCCACCAGCAGCTTCACCATCACCGCCACCGATAGCAACAGTGCGACCGGCAGCGGCAACTACACCTTGCAGGTGCAATCCCAGGCAGTCGTAGTACCGCCGAGCAGCGAAACGGTGGTTGCCGGCCAAAGTGCCACCGTGGACCTTACCCGTGGCGCGACCGGCGGCCCATTCACCAGCGCGACGCTGTTGTCAGTCAGCCCGCCTTCGGCCGGTACCGCGCGCATGACCGGCCCGTTCACTCTGAGCTTCACCCCGGCCGCGGCGTTTACCGGTGCTGCGGTGGTGTCCTTCAGCCTGAGCAATGCCGGCGGCGCAGTGGCCAGCTTCATCACCTTTGCCGTGCAATCGCGCCCCGACCCCTCCAAAGACCCGGAGGTAATCGGCCTGCTGAACGCGCAGTCGCGCGCCGCCGAGCGCTTTGCCAGCACGCAGATGGACAACTTCAACCGCCGCCTGGAGCAACTGCACCGCCCCACCTGCGACCGTAATTCGTTCAATGCCAGCGTGCGCCACGGCCGTGAAGATGTCAGCCTTGGCGGGCTAGGCAGGGCCTTGCGCGACGAGCTTGAAGGCAACGGCAAGGGCCGCGATGCGGATGACGATGAAAAACGTCGCCAGGACAAGGACAGCTCACGCGCAACCACCGGTGAGTGCCGGGAAGACGCACTGGCCTACTGGACCGATGGCTTCGTCAACACCGGCTCCAACCGCGCTCGCGGCGCCCAGGACAACAGCTTTACCACCTTCGGCCTGAGCGCCGGCGTGGACTACCGGCTGTCGCCGAGGACGGTGGTAGGCGTGGGCTTTGGCTACGGCAACGACCGCGCGGACATCGGCGAGCATGACTCGCGTAGCGATGGCGATGCCCTGGGGCTGGCGGCCTACCTGAGCGTCAACCCACTGTCGCAGGTGTATGTCGACGCGCTGCTGGGCTACAACCGGATCAGCTTCGATTCGCGCCGCTACGTGACCGAAGACCCCTCCAATGGCTACGCCAAGGGCTCGCGCGATGCTGACCAGTTATTCGCCTCGCTCACCGCAAGCTACGAATATCGCCACGGGGCGTTGTCGCTTGCGCCCTATGCGCGGGTCAACAGCAGCTTTACCCGGCTCGATGCCTACCGCGAGCGCGGCGGGGGTGAGTTGGCACTGGCTTACGAGGAGCAGACGCTGCGTTACTTCACCTCGTTCGTCGGCGTGCGCTCTGGATACGACATCGAAACCCGGCTTGGCATGCTGACGCCGCGGGTCGGGCTGGCCTGGGGCCACAACTTCAGCCGTAACCAGGATTACCGGATGCGGTATGCAGACCAGGGCAATGACGGGGTGACGTACCGGTTGTCGCCAGACCCGCTAGACACCAATTTCATGGACCTGGATACCGGGCTGGACTTGAGCCTTGGCCGGAGTTGGCGTGTGGGGGTTTCCTACAAGACTGCGCTGGGCACCAACGAGCGCAATGAGATGTTCCGCATTGGGCTGGACGGCAAGTTCTGACCCCCAAGCTTTGCCGGAAGGCCCCTTCGGGGGCCTTGCCTTTGGAGGTAGTGGGGTTGCGCCTGAGCAAGCCTGTGATGGCCCCATCGCAGGCTATCGCCGGCTCCCACAGTTAATTTGTCCAGCCTCGATATTGTGGATTGACCCAGACCCTGTGGGAGATCACCCAGCCCTTCCGGGCTGCGCTGTCGCGCAGAGAACTGGGCACCGTGGGAGCGGGCTTGCCCCGC